>JACVIW010000130.1 GCA_015711695.1 Candidatus Geohydrothermomicrobium daggyaiense | reverse complement strand
GCAGCGAGCGCCACGACCTTCTAGCCCGTCTACGGGCATTTGTCTGTCTTTGCCGCCGAGCGCTTGAAAGTATCTGTTCCGAGAAGGTTTCTTGATGGTATAAACGAAAGACCAGCAGCGCCAGCGTAAAATCGCCATGCGAGGGCGCTGTTTGACCAATCGGTCTTTTTTATACTGCTGCTTTCAAAAGCGCGTCTTGCGCTTGCCGATAAACCCCTGATTTCGTACCCGACCACATAAGAGATATCACACCGGTTTATACAACCGGCGGATGCCAGTATATCGCTATCATAAATTGAAGTGTGTCCCGCCATTCCAAGGTTTTGTTTCCGCTGTCTTATGATTTCATAGAGAACAGCGGTTGGGATTCTGACATGACCGAAGCCTCCAACGGCAAGATAGTCACCGTCTTTAACGAGTTCACGGACTGCTTCTTCCACGGTGGTAACCTTGTTGACGAGTCCTCTCTGCTTAGTTTTGAAAAATTTTCTTGCCTTATCGGGATCTGGATCGCAAAAAAGTTCTTCCTGTCCCTCTTCAAGATCTATGAGTTCCTGCTCCAATCTATCACCTCGCTTCTGCTAACTCCGTGTTTAATGCTCTACTCATAACTTCCTGAGGCATTAACGCCCAAAATTAGATATCATAATCAATCTCTTGAGTAAAGGTTTCGGTTACCACAGGGAAAATTGCGGAATGAGCCGACCGATTCCTGGCGCAAATTTCCGCCCTTATATGCCCTTCGACCGCAATTCTGGCTGAATCTCTTAAATTGAACGCACGGCAAAAAAGCCTACCTGACGCGAGGTATTTGCGCTGCTTACGCTCTTGGTTCAGCGTTTTTTGAGATTCAGCATTTCCCGAGCCTCATCGGGAGTGGCAACTTCTCTATCAGCGAGTTTGGCTATCTCTGCGGCTTTTTTAACCTGCTCCCATGAGCCTTCAGCGAGTTTGCCCTTGCTGACCCAGATGTTGTCCTCAAGTCCTACCCTTATATGGCCACCTATAGGCGCCGCATACATCGCCCCGGCGAATTGAGCAGGTCCCACACCGCAGGTGCTCCATGTCGCGTCTTCCGGAATTGTATCGAGGAAAAGCGCGAAGTTCCTTGGCGAGAACGGCATTCCGCCTAGCACTCCCCAGACAAACTGGAAGTGGAGTGGCTCCTCGAATATACCCTGATGTCTAACGAAAAGGACGTTATACAATCCGCCCATGTCATATATCTCGAGTTCGGGTTTTGTCCCGCATTCTCTCATCGTATTGGCGTAGCTAACCAGCATCTCGAAAGTGTTCTCAAACACTATCTCATAGAGAACCTTGTGTTCTTTCCAGTCTCCCACTGCGAAATTCATGCTATTAGTGTTCAGGGAAGCCATCTCCGGTTTGAATGTTTCTACCACGGAAATTCTCTGTTCTTTTGTAGCGCCTATTCCGATTGCCGTGCTGAGGTTTATTATTAGCGGGGTTTCGTTTCTTATGCCCTCGACTATTGCGCCCAGGATGTCAAGATCAGCTGTCGGAAGCCCGGTTTCCGGGTCTCTCGCGTGAATATGAACTATCGATGCGCCAGCTTCATAGCATTTTACTGCTTCCGAAACGAATTCATCTCTCGTGTAGGGGACATTGGGATTCTGGTGTTTCATGGTCGCTGCGCCTGCTAGTGCTGCCGTGATGATAACTTTGTCATGTTTCACTGCCATTTGAGACCACCTCCATTGAGAGCCTGCGGAAAGTAATTGTATTTATATCAGAAAAATCTATTGTACGGAAGGCTGCGACGGAATAAATGTTAAGGGCGTGTATACTGGATCGAGATGCGAAAAACGGGTTTTCCAGGTGAAGACAGGCGCAGTATAGAAAAATGAAGTGTTCAAAATGGCAAAACAACTTCAGATTTCTTGATTAATATCTGTCGGGGGTCAGGCGTATTAAAGGTTTAAAATATAAATAAATGTAAGCTTTTGATCAGTACCTGGAGGATCTATGTCGCTTGTTCTTTCTGAAAACGCCATCAGGGTTCTTGAGAGAAGATATCTGGCAAAAGACGAGTCGGGAAAACTCCTTGAAACGCCTCAGGGTATGTTTGAGCGTGTCGCGCGTGCTATTGCTGAAGCTGATGAGCCTTACAGAGGTCAAAGTGGCGTGAAGCGATCTTTTGAAACATTCCTTGAGATGATGGCTTCGCTTATTTTTCTTCCGAACTCTCCCACTCTTATGAATGCAGGAAGACCCCTGGGGCAGCTTGCCGCGTGTTTCGTTCTTCCCGTGGAAGACAGTATGGAGGGGATTTTCGAGGCAGTCAAAAACATGGCTCTTATTCATAAATCGGGAGGAGGAACGGGCTTCAGTTTTTCCCGTTTAAGACCTCGTAATGATGTTGTTATGTCCACTAAGGGAATAGCAAGCGGTCCCGTCTCTTTCATGACAGTTTTCGATGCCGCGACTGAAACTGTCAAGCAGGGTGGGACAAGGCGTGGCGCGAACATGGGTGTGCTCCGGGTTGATCACCCGGACATTCTCGAATTTATTCATTCCAAAGAGGAGTCTCACAGGCTTAATAATTTTAACATTTCGGTGGCGCTCACCCGTGATTTCATAAAAGCTCTTGAGGAAGACGAGGAATATGAGCTAATCAATCCGCGCTCGGGAGAGGTGACTGGAAAGCTCAGGGCTTCAGACGTTCTTGAGGAGATAAGCGCAACCGCGTGGAAATCGGGTGAACCGGGCGTGATATTCCTCGATAGAATTAACGAGAACAACCCAACACCTTCTCTTGGGGAGATAGAAAGCACGAACCCTTGCGGGGAACAACCGCTTCTCCCTTACGAGTCCTGTAATCTCGGCAGCATCAATCTTTCTGTCATGGTTAAGGGAAAAGAGGGCGCCTTATCTGTGGACTGGGAGAGGCTCGCATGGACAGTAAGAGAAGCGGTTCATTTCCTTGACAACGTGATAGATGTTAGTAAATACCCGCTTCCACAGATAAAGGAAAAGACCACTCTCACCAGGAAAATCGGGCTTGGCGTCATGGGTTTTGCTGATCTGTTGATAAAACTTGGTGTTCCCTACAACTCGGATGAAGCCGTTGAATTCGGGGAAAAATTGATGTCTTTTATATCCAGGGTCTCTAGGGAAGCCTCATGTGAACTTGCGGAAGAAAGGGGCGCATTTCCCGCCTTCGAGTCGAGTATTTATCCGTCTATGGGGATCTCCCCGTTGAGGAACGCCACTACCACAACAATAGCTCCCACCGGATCCATCAGTATTATCGCTGGATGCTCTAGCGGAATAGAGCCATTATTTGCGGTTGCCTACGAGCGAAGGGTGCTGGATGGCGAAAGGCTTTTGGAAATACATCCGGATTTTCTTGATATCGCTCGCCAGAGGGGTTTTTATAGCGAGGAACTGATAAATCTTGTCGCTGAGAAAGGTGCGATCGGGGAAATAAGCTCTATTCCTGTCGATGTCAGGCGTCTTTTTGTCAGTGCCCAGGAGTGCGCTCCTGAATGGCACATAAAGATGCAGGCAGCTTTTCAAAAGCACACTGATAACGCCGTGAGCAAGACAGTAAATCTACCTGAAGATGCCAGTGTTGAGGATGTTAAGGACATCTATCTTCAGGCTTATAGACTCGGATGTAAGGGAGTGACGATTTATCGCTACGGGAGCAGACCTGCTCAGGTTCTCTACCGCGGGTATGGTGGTATATCAAGAGGTATAAGACCGCGAGAGCGGCAGAAAGTCACCTATGGCAGGACCGAGAAATTTAAGATAGGATGCGGGAATTTATACATAACGGTGAATTCCGATGACCACGGCATATGCGAGGTATTTACTTCTCTCGGGCGCGCTGGAGGCTGCCCGTCTCAATCTGAGGCGACAAGCAGGTTGATATCTCTCGGATTGCGCTCTGGTGTAGACGTTTCCGAGATAATTGAGCAGTTACGAGGAATAAGGTGTTTATCTTCGATCAAGAGCAAACAAGCTGAAGTGCTATCATGCCCGGACGCCATCGCGAGGGCGATCAAGCGATACCTAGAGGCGAACGGAATCACGCTTCCATCCATTGATGATGAATTCTTTGTGGTTACATGTCCTGAGTGCGGGGCGAAAATGGAGCTTGAGGGTGGGTGCAGGGTCTGTCGCTCATGCGGTTTTTCAAGGTGTGGACCTGACTGATATGAAAGCCAATCAATTTATTATTGATCCCGCATTATTTTTCCCGAAATTCGCTTGATTTTTTGTCTGTGGTGTCTCTATTTTATGTTCCTGGTTAAAATAATCTGAACTGAAAGGACGTTAGTGGAAGCAAGAGAGTCAACTGAAAAAACGGATAACGATTTTGGCGCATACTCTATGGAAAGTGAGAATATTGAAATTTATCACCCTCCTTTAAGGAGGCTTAGGAGGTTTTTCTATCGTAACTTAGGTCCTCCCAAGATGCCCGGGGCGTTTTCGCTTGGGTGCTTTCTTGTTGAGAAATTTCCCGGAAGAATCCCATTCACAAAATATGCATCGAAAGACCATTACACATTCTATATACCTGCCTTTGGCACTGATGCCTATCGCAGGGTGATAAGAGGTGGAATCCTAAGAGACTTTCATCTCGGAGGGGGTCCGGCAGCTGTCACTTTCGCCGTGACCTCAAGATGTCCGTGTTCATGCTACCATTGCTCCGCCGATCGCCGGTCGCGAAAATTCGAGATGGATACGGAGATGGCAAAGAACGTTATAGAGCAGTGCGTTGAACTCATGTCGGGAAGCGTTGTGTTCACCGGCGGCGAGCCAATGATGAGAGATGACTTGCCCCAGCTTATATCGTATACAAGAGATGTCAGCGCTACGCCGCAGATGTTTACGAGCGGTTACTTTCTTGATAAATCTCGTATCGAGATGCTTAGGGACGCGGGACTGGATGTTCTTTTTGTGAGCCTTGACAGCCCTTTCGCAGATGAGCACGACCGTATCAGGGGAGTAGAGGGGCTTTTTTCGAGGGCATGCAAGGGCCTTAAATACGCTGCACAAGCGGGAATAAGGACAGGAATAAGCACGTTTGCCACTCATGAGTCTGTCGCGAGAAGATATCCCGAAATGTTCTTCAAACTTGGAGAGAAACTCGGAGTTTCGGAGTTGACGATATTCGATGTTACCCCGACGGGGAAATTGATGAACAGGGAGGATATGCTGTTGACCCCTGAGGAACACAGGTATCTCTCTGATCTTCAGGAGGGGCAGTTCGCAAGAAAAAGCGGGCCAAAGATAGTTACCATGTCGTATGTGAATGACACTTCCATCATTGGTTGTTTTGCGGCAAAGTATCAAATACATATAACGCATGACGGCTACGTAACACCGTGTGATTTTACCCCCATTCACTTTGGAAATGTGCTTGAGGAACCGCTTAGCGTAATATGGAATAGAATGAGGGCGCACCCCGAATACAGAAAAAAAACTGTTTCGTGTAGAATGCAGGATCCTGAGTTTAGAAGGCGTTACATTAAGAAAATCCCCCCGGGCGCGCGGCTTCCCTACCCGATAGAAAGAATACCGATGGAATAGAGTTTCGCTCAATGTGAATCTCACGCAAAGTCGACAGAACGAATTCACTACTTTTTTAGCTCGTTCTGTGCTGTCAGGCTGCATGAGGCGAGATTGAGTTCTACAGCAGGGAAATCGGGTCCGCATCGACGGAGATTCTAAAATCGGCAGGAACCGAAAAGCTTCTTGAATAGTTCCTGAATCTTGTCATGGATTTTCTAATTGCTGAAGAGGCTTTTTCAATGTCTGCGCATTTTATGAGAATGTGCCATCTATAGCTCTTTTTTATTTTTGTCAGTGGGGCTGGAGCGGGACCGAGTATAGTTGCTCCATTTGCCTTAAGGTCAGTTTCCAGAAGTTTCTTAAGCCTTTCTGCACAAATGGCGGCTGTGGACGTGTCAGGGGAGCTTACGATAATATTTATCAACTCACAAAAAGGCGGATACAGAGCCTCCAGCCTTTTTTTGATTTCAGATTCAAGAAAGCCGGTGCCTCCGTTAACAACTGCTTTAATAACCGGATGATCGGGATTAAAAGTTTGAATAATTACCTGGCCGGGCCTGAGCCCCCTGCCTGCTCTCCCGCTCACCTGTGTAAGCAATTGATATGTACGCTCCGAGGCTCTAAAGTCCGGAAGACCTAAAGCTGTATCCGCATTTATCACTCCCACAAGTGTTACCGAAGGAATATCGAGTCCTTTGGCGATCATCTGTGTTCCAATAAGAACTGGCGCTTTGCCGGATTTGAAAATATCGAGCAGTCTCCAGTGTGCATTTTTCCCCCTGGTAGTATCAGTGTCCATTCTGACTATTTTGATATCGCCAAGGTGTTTGCGTATTTCTTCTTCCACACGCTCTGTTCCCGCGCCATAACCCTTGAGCGATTTTCTCGTTCCGCAAGATGGACATATTTCGCCAGCGGGTTCGGTGTGTGAGCAGTGGTGGCACATGAGGATGTTTCCTTTGAAATGATAGCAGAGGCTCACTTCGCAGTCTTTGCAAGCAGGAATATGTCCGCATGCTCTGCACTGGAGGAAGTTTGAGAAGCCCCTTCTGTTTAAGAAAAGTATCGCCTGTTCTCCAGCGATTATTGTTTTTGAAAGCGCATCCAGAAGTCTCGGTGAAATTATTGGCACTCCTCCGGCGCCGCCAACACTGCGCATGTCTACAATTTCTATGTCCGGAAAAGGTTTTCCATTGATTCTCTCAGGGAGGGTGAGATGCGAGTAAATTCCAGCACGCGCTTTATATG
>JACVIW010000129.1 GCA_015711695.1 Candidatus Geohydrothermomicrobium daggyaiense | reverse complement strand
CGCTCCACGCGTCTACGGTATCGTGATCCGTGAGCGCGAAGTAATCAAGCCCCTGGTTTTCAGCTATTGAAATGACCTCTCCTACATCAGAGTCCCCGTCACTGTACGTTGAATGCGAGTGGAGGTCTCCTTTGAGCCATTCTCCCTCAATTGGTGGCATTTCTCTCATCTTAAGATTCATCCAGATTGGCGAAGTGACTGCGATCTGGATGTCATGGTCGGGGTCGTCGTTATTGCTATCCTCGCCAGTGACCCGGAGAAAATAATAGGAAGAATAAAGATTATTTACACTCGGGTTCCACGTGACAAACCTCGTGCCTGGTTCAAACTCTTGCTCTGCGGCTATTTCGCCCCCATTTGTTATTACTTCGATTTTCTTGAGATCTTCGTCGTCCTCAACGTATATGTTCAGGCTCGCTGTGCCGGGGTCGACTTCCACACTCGAGCCCATCCATGCGTCATTGCACTTAAAAGCGATCTTAATGTTTGGGTCATCGGTTGAATACACACGCCGGCTGATCATTGCGTCAAAAACTGCTTCTCTCGTCAGCGAGGGAGCGATGACTGCGGTTCTGTGAGAGTTTGTTTCGAGACTGTGGTTGTCCTGGTTGGCTGTAGGGGCTACCATCCAGCCATTGTCGAGAGCCTGAATATAATACTTGTAGAATTCACCGACGGTGTTTCCTGAATCCTTGTTGCCTGTCTCGATCGCCCACATGAGAGATCCGGGCATTTCCGCAGGATACCTGAGGTTTCCAAAAATCAGCGGCTCTCTTCCCGGATGGTTGAATTGAGCGATGCCACCGCTTTGTTTTAGCCATTTATAAAACGACGAAAGGAGAAAGTTCTCGAATATGTTCGTGTATGTATCAGTGTTGTAGACATTGATATGTCCGATTATCGGGTTACTCCATTCAAAGCCTCTGATGGCGACGAAGATACCGTTTGCATTGTGCGCGTTGGCAGCGGCGCCCGTGTCATCCCATTTCTCCTGGGTCAAGAACTCAGCGTGATCCGTTATGGCGTAAAAATCATAACCAGCTTCATACCGCGCCCAGGTATAAGCCTCATCAGGTGTGCCTTTGCCATCAGAATATTTTGTGTGGCTGTGAAAATTGCCGAAATAGACGTTCATTCCATCAAACGGATTGATTTTTGGCTGGTTTTGCGGTTCATTCAAAATGTAGGTATTTGATGCGCTTATTGAAGGTGAAACGAAAGAAGCGGTGATTAACAAGAAAGTTAGCCCTATAATAATAAAACGAAACCGGGTATCATTAAGCATTTTCATCTTTTATCACCCCCACAGGAATGAAGTCGATAAATACGATAATTGAGGGTAAGATAATACTGAGATGACCTGAAATCAAAAAGGATAAATCCTGTTATTCCCAGGTCCATTTGCCCTCCCGTCTAAAGTGTAGTAAATATTCTCACAAAAGCTGCCTATTTTCAATACGCCGCGTTTCCCGAGCTTTCCAGGAACAACACTTTCGCTTGTTTAGGGTGAGTGCCGCCTGGAATCTTCCGCGGTTCCTGGCAAGAATATAAAGAATCTAAAGGTGGAAAAAGGCGCAATTGAGAAGAGCCCATTGGCAGAAGGTTATCGTAGCTTATTTTTCCCTACAAATAGAGCGATACTGAGCATACTGTTGAGAAAAGATGGACATACTGGTTTCTGAATGATAAAAAATCGTTGATTTTTAACGTAAGGATAGTTAAAATGACTCCTGGGTCAGAAATAGTTTCTAATTTATATTACGAGGGAATGGGATGTTAACAAGCGTTACGCGGATCGAAAAAGAAATAGAGGCAAGGACTGAGGAGAAAGCTAGACTGTGCTATCAGTGTAAGAAGTGTGCTGCTGGATGCCCGGTTTCGTTCGCGATGGACCTTTTACCTCATGAAATCATGAATTGCGTTTGCCGGGGAATGGATGAAAGAGTTTTGACCTCCTCGACAATATGGCTTTGCGCTGCTTGCGAAACATGTTCGGTTCGGTGTCCAAACGGAATAGACATAGCCGGGGTTATGGACGCTCTGCGCTCGATTTCGCTAGAAAGGCATTACCCCCCGGCTGAGCCTCATGTCACGGCTTTTCATCGCTCTTTTTTGGCTGGAATAAGAGGTACGGGAAGGACAAACGAAC
Source organism: Candidatus Geohydrothermomicrobium daggyaiense (assembly GCA_015711695.1). Lineage (GTDB taxonomy): Bacteria > Actinomycetota > Geothermincolia > Fen-727 > JACVIW01 > Geohydrothermomicrobium > Geohydrothermomicrobium daggyaiense. The sequence continues at coordinate 4,687 of JACVIW010000129.1, read as the reverse complement.
CCGTTTTAATCGGCATTTATAAGTTGCTAAGCAGGCGTTTGTTAGATGACATTGGCCTTGGGGCTAAAATGATTGCGAAAGGTAAGATCAAACCCGTGCCTCGATTTGTCAAAGACAGAAGTGTGATACGCAGGATTTTCAAGGCAGCAAAGACCCGGGTGAGGACATGACCTATAATTACGCTTATTTCCCAGGATGTTCTCAAGTTGGCTCCGCTGAGGAATATGGTCTTTCCACTTTGACTGTATGTAAGAAGCTTGGAATAGAGCTTGCAGAGCTCCAGGACTGGAACTGCTGTGGAGCTTCTTCTGCCCATATGACCGATGAGTTTCTCTCTTTCGCTCTGCCCGCGCGTAACCTTGCGCTCGCAAGAAAAACTGGGCTTGACCTGCTTGTCGTGTGTGCTGCTTGCTATTCGCGCATGAACGCCGCGAAAGCCAGAATAAACTCCGATAAAGGGCTCTGTGAGGAAATTAGCGAGGCTATTGGCGCCAACCCTCTTTTCGAGGGTAGAATTCGCCATCTGCTCGACGTTATCGTAAATGACATTGGTGTTGCCGAGATAAAAAAACACGTTAAAAAGGATCTTTCAGGCATCAAGGCTGTCCCTTATTACGGGTGCCTTCTGGTAAGGCCTCGGGAGTTTTGCTTCTGTGACTCAACGGAGAATCCCACCGACCTTGATCGCCTTATTTCCGCTCTCGGGGTGGAAGTAAGGAAGTGGTCCTATAAAACGGATTGTTGCGGAGGGAGCCTTTCGCTTTCCAGGAATGACATCGTCCAGAAACTTGTGAATCGCATTTTTGAGGAGGCTTTCAAATCTGGAGCCGATTTGATTGTGACAGCCTGCCCCATGTGTCAGGCTAATCTCGAAATGCGCCAGAGGCCTGGGAAACTGAGATTCAAGCTTGTTCATCATATGCCCGTAGTTTACTTCACTGAAATTCTTGGTCTTGCTATGGAGCTTGAAGGCTGGCGGGAATGGCTCAAAGCGCATCTTATCAGCCCTAAACCCCTTCTGGAAAAAATCGATTCAGGGGGTGTTGGGTGATCTGGGACTCATATAACTTCCGGGTTTGGATAGTTAAATATCTAGGCATGTTTTTGCTATTTTCGAAAGGTTTGAGGGTTGATGCGTGTGTTGGTTGACTGTGGCTTTCGGGTGACTTAATGAGGGACAGATGAAGAATAACAGATCAGGAAAAATCAGGAACAAACAGGATAAAGAGCGTTTTATCGATCCTGTCGGAGCGGTAATGGTTGTTGGCGGTGGAATCGCAGGCGTACAGGCATCCCTCGATCTTGCCGAACTTGGCTATAGGGTTTACCTTGTCGATGCTTCTCCTTCCATTGGTGGCGTGATGGGACAGCTCGAAAAAACATTTCCCACAAATGATTGTTCTATGTGTATCCTGTCGCCCAAACTCGTGGAAGTTGGATCTAACGACAATATAGACGTTATTACGCTGGCGGATGTTCTCGGTGTTGAAGGAGAACCCGGACGCTTCGAAGTCATTTTGAGAAAAAATCCTCGTTTCGTGGATATTGAGAAATGCACCGGATGCGGTATATGCACGGAACACTGCCGCGTTAAGGTCAAAGATCCTTATAACGCGGGACTTTCAAAAGTTCCACTCATACGTGTTCCCTTCCCCCAGGCTGTACCCGGCGCCGCTTTCATAGATCCATCGAAATGCCTCCAGATACTTAAGGGAAAATGCGCAGAATGCCTGAATCACTGTCCCGCTGGGGCGATAGATTTTTCCGACAGAGAAAAAATTGAGAGGTTAACAGTTGGTTCGGTTGTCATAGCTGGTGGTTTTAAAACATTTGACCCCGGGCAAACAGAGGAGTTTGGATATGGGGTTCATGAGAACGTGATAACGAGCCTTGAGTTCGAAAGAATTCTTGCCGCCAACGGTCCGACCGGCGGGCACGTTGTCAGGAGATCGGATTCCCAACCTGCGGAGAAGATAGCGTTTATCCAGTGCGTTGGTTCAAGGGATACACGTGTCGGAAACGCTTACTGCTCTTCTGTTTGCTGCATGTATGCCACAAAGCAGGCGATGATTGCGAGGGAACATGACAGGCGCATAAGATCCACTATCTTCTATATTGACTTCAGGGCTCATGGAAAAGGATTTGAGGAGTTTCGCTCAAGGGCTGAGAGGGAATACGGCGTTCGTTATGTGAAATGTCTCATTTCCACGGTCAAGGAGATTCAGCCTTCAAAACGACTGTTGCTCACTTACGTTACGGAGGACGGCAGGATCGTGGAGGAGGAGTTTGATCTCGTTGTTCTAAGTGTAGGGATGATCAGCGGGGTTCAGGAACTCGCCTCAAACCTTTCGGTTGATTTGAACTCCCACGGTTTCATAAACGTCGTAAAGCCTTCAAGTCTCGAGACGTCAAGGCAGGGGATTTATGTTTGCGGCGCAGCTGAGGGGCCAAAAGACATTCCTGAGTCTGTCGTGCAGGCGAGCGCGGCTGCTGGCTGCGTGTCCTCTCTGCTTTCGCCATCAAGGGGTAAGCTTACCATAAAGAAAGAATACCTGCCTGAGCGTGATGTGCGCGGGGAGACTCCGAGGATAGGAGCGATAATATGTCGCTGCGGGACCAATATAGGCGGCGTGGTTGATGTGCCGGCTGTTGTTGAGTTCGCCAGGACCCTGCCGGGTGTGGTTTTTGCAGAAGAAAGATTATATGCCTGCAGTCAGGATGCCCAGGTCTGGATCAAAGATGTAATTAATAAACACAACCTCAACAGGCTTGTGGTTGCCTCGTGCACGCCGAGAACTCACCAGCCATTATTCAGGGAGACAATCCGTCAAGCTGGTTTGAATAGGTATCTTTTCGAGATGGCTAACATAAGAGAGCACTGCTCATGGGTTCACATGGACGAGCCGGAGCGGGCAACAGAAAAAGCGAAGCAGCTGGTTTTGATGGCTGTCAGGAAAGCTTCGCTTCTTGAGCCTCTCTCCGAGGGCGTTACCCCGGTTACTCCTGTGGCTCTTGTTATAGGTGGGGGTCCGGCAGGGATGTCTGCTGCACTGAGGCTTGCTGACGCAGGTTTCAAAACGCATCTCGTTGAATGTGAAGACGAGCTTGGTGGGAACATGAGGCATGTTAGGTCGACGCTCGAAGGAGACAACGTTAAGGGTTTGCTTGATGAAATGGTCGATTCTGTTGTGAATCACCCGCTTCTGGAAGTTCATCTTTCATCAAAGGTAACTTCTATTGAGGGATACGTGGGGAATTTCACATCGGTAATTGAGAAACACGGGGATGCTAAAAAAATTTCATTCTCTGAAAATGGATTGACGAAAAGTCGAAATGATGTCGATTTTATGGAGAAAACGATTGAGACCGTGAATCACGGTGCGATTGTGGTGGCGGTTGGAGCCGAGGAATATCGACCTCACGAAGGAGAGTACATGTTCGGTCTTGATGGCAGGGTGATTACCCAGACTGAACTCGAACGACGTATTTTCGAAGAGCCAAAATCCCTCAAAGACTCAAAAGTAGTGGTGATGATACAATGCGTTGGGTCGCGCAATGAGGAACACCCATATTGCAGCAGAATATGCTGCGGCGTTGCACTGAAAAACGCCCTTAAATTAAAGAAACTGAATCCTTCAATGAACGTTGTCGTGTGCTATAGAGACATACGTGCTTATGGATTAAGCGAGGAAAAGTATCTCGAGGCACGCGAAAGCGGCGTAAGATTCGTTCGATTCTCGGAAAAAGATCCACCCATTGTGAAACCTGCGTTGGGTAGAATTTCCGTGGTTGTTAAAGACAGGAATATGAGGGGCGAAGAGATTTGCGTTTACCCTGATCTTGTCGTGCTTTCTTGCGGGATTATCGCGCGCGAAGAATCTCTCAGGCTTGCGCCTATGCTTAAGGTCCCGCTCTCACCTGATGGCTTTTTCCTTGAAGCTCACGTGAAATTGAGACCGGTTGAGTTTGCGACTGACGGGGTTTTTCTGGCGGGAATGGCACATTATCCCAAGACTATAAGGGAAAGCATTGCGAGCGCGCAGGCAGCAGCAGCTAAGGCAGAAGTCGTGCTTTCCAAGGATAAGATTGTTACTGAGGGCGTGGTCGCCGTGATAGACCCTGATGTCTGTTCTGGATGCGGACAATGTGTTGATCTGTGTTCATACGGAGCGTTAGAGTTAGATCGTTCATCAAAGGTTGCACGGGTTAACCCTTCGCTGTGCAAGGGCTGTGGTGCCTGCGCTGCGGTATGCACTTCGGGCGCGAATCAGTTACTCGGTTTCAAGCCATCGCAAATCTATGCGCAAATCGAGGCTTCCTGCGCTCTCCTTGAAACTGGTGGTAAGTGATGACTGAAGAACGCTATCAAGGTGGAACCGACAATCAGGATGTGAGGATTGTGGCGTTTCTCTGCAACTGGTGTTCGTATGCCGGGGCTGACCTTGCGGGCGTGAGCCGTATGCAATACCCACCCAATATCGTAGGGATAAGGGTGATGTGCACCGCAACTATTTCTCCATATCACGTTCTTAAAGTTTTGCAGATGGGCGCTGACGGAGTATTGATTGCGGGCTGTCATATAGGGGATTGTCACTATATCAAGGGTAATTACATGACTTATAAAAGATACCTTGTTCTTCGCGAAATTCTTCGCTTTGCGGGACTTGATGATGAAAGAATCAGGCTT
>JACVIW010000128.1 GCA_015711695.1 Candidatus Geohydrothermomicrobium daggyaiense | reverse complement strand
CGAGGTATTTGTCAAGCCCCATATCAAAACAGAGATTGGCAAGTCTTGAATCCCAGTTGGAGATAAGCCCGAGCTGGAAACCTTCTTTTTTGAGCACCTCGAAGACAGGAATCACATCCGGAAATGTTCGCCATCTGCTTCCAGCCCCGAAGGTATCATAGAGAGCGCGTCCCATAGTGTGCCGGTCGCCGTCCACCCCTATAACCTCAAGCATTAAAGCGTACATTTCCGACCACATCTTAGAGGCGTCTTCTTCATTAGCCCAGAAGGAGTCATCTGTCCAGTATCTGTACTCGTAGTATTTATCAGCAGCCTCAAGCCCTCGCCTTATATCCTCGAAGGAGGCCTCATAGCCGAAACTCTGTATGACTTCGCGGCAGACCTCTTCCATAGAAGGATGAACCTTGAACAAAGTGTTACCTACCTCAAAGAAGACGACATCTATTTCCATCTTTTTCACGCCCGCAAGATTAGCCTCCAATCACAATATTTTCTGCTGCACGAAACACAAAACATACGCGTTCGCCCATGTGTAACTTCGCTTTTAGTTTTCATCTTTAATCTACCACAATACGCCGACCTTGCCATAACATTTGACACCCGGTTTCCGTCTCACGGCGAAGGGGCAGAAAAGCAGCCGTATGGATTTGCGAGTAGAATTTCTCCGGCCAGGGTTTCGAGTCGAAAAAGGGTTGTTAACGACACCGAAAAAAGACATTTACTTGATTTCCATGAAAAAGGCGATCAAACTCCATAAAGCCGCCTTCAAGTCAAGCGCGGTCGCGAACGGTGACAACCGTGCCACGGAACATGAAACATATTCTATAAGGAGTCTTTTTTATTGACGGGCGCGTTCCGTGGTTCTTTTTGGAATAAATCTGGAGGCCGAAAACGGAGAGACGCGCGAGCACTTCAAAAAAGCCTGAGGTGCATGCAAAGACTGATTATGAAGTCGCTTGAATTGGACTTCAAACCAGTATTGGTTAAGGTAATTCTGGCGAAAATTTTTTACATATATCGAAAATGTTCGTCTGCATCTGCACCTGCTTGAAGGCGGTTTTCATTTGGCAATTCTGGCGAAACTCTTTTGCATGACTCCCTTATTTACCAGAACACGAACAAAAAATGGTAGTCAAACGCTTACTGGCGAAGCCGTTCTCGATAATCTCTGGATTTTCCGCAGGTATATATCTAAATATCTGAAGTTTTCGGGGAATTCAGCTCATCAGGCGGGCAGACGGCAATCCAGGGGTTATAATTATTGCCGAGATGAAATTTTTGAGAAAATTTTGGTTTAGGATAAGGGAGATGCTTGGCGCTCCTAAACTGCTATGCGACACCTGTATGTACGACTACCCGAGCGCGTGCAAAAATCCGGAAAGACCGAACGCGAAGAGCTGCCCGGATTATCGCAAGCGCTAAACTCAAGCGACAGGAGCGCTTATCTTACCCATCGGGCATAATACCTTTTTTCCGCGAGAGAATTTAATTCGGGCGCTTTCACACAATTTATAGCGATATGTTCCTCTTCCGCGTACGCCATCTCGTTTTTCTACGCGAAAAAGAATCAGAACAAACCGCATTTTACGGGGCTATTCACAGGCGCAACAGTAATTCAGTGGGAGAGGAAATATTCTTTTAAGGTAAACTCCTATTTCCGCGTCTTTTTTATTTTTTAATAATAATATTTGTCATCGAAACAGCTAAACAAACAAAGCGCGCCAACAGGTGACCGAAATGTCGCAGAGCGGCGCCGCGCTACATAAATAAGGATCACCTGAACCCGGCGCCCGTAGAAAAAAATCTCAATTATCAGTCGGGCAAACTCAGAACCTCAGAGCGCGGTTATCCTTCGCGGCTGCAGGCAGTGGGGATTTTCCTCCGCAAGCACAGAATCAATCATATCAATCATTTTCTCTTTGTCCTGCGGAAGCATCCCGTAAAGCGGCAGATAGTTCGAGACGTGGTCGCTCAGGAAAGCTGAATCGCTAACGTCAAGATTTTCCAGAAGCGTTCTCGTTTCAAGCGCGATTTCCCGACCGGTGCATTCCGTGAAAGCACCTTTTTCCAGGTCTTCATACATCGGAAAACCGGGCATCAGAACAAGGGTCCTCACGCGGATGTAATCTGGTTTCATTCTGTTCAGGGTCTTCGCGGTATTTATCGCGTGCTGAGTGCTTAGCTTCTTTCCCCCAAGACCCGCAAGCACATACACAGAGAGTTCTATTCCGGCTTCTTTCACCTTGTGCGCGGCGCGCACGTGGTCGTCAGCCGTCGCTCCCTTGTCAACCATCCTCAGGATTTCATCATCGCCGCTTTCAAGCCCCATGTATATTCGCTTGAGCCCATGCTCTTTTAAAAGGACCAAGTCCTCAACCTTCCTGCCTCGGATGAACCTTGCCGCTCCATAGCAGGTTATACTTTCAACATGCGGGAAATATCGTCTCACCGCGTCGAGCACCTGAACAAGATCGCGGGTTCTCATAGCGATAGTGTTGCCGTCGGCAAGGAAAACGCCAGGCGGATTAAACCATACAAGCTTCGCCATCCGCAGGTCCGCTTCAATTTCCTCAACAGGACGTACGCGGTATTTCTTCATTTTGTACATACCGCAGAATCTGCAACGGTTGTGCGGACACCCAATCGTTGCCTGTATTATCAAACTGTCTGCCTCACATGGCGGTCGATATACCGGTTCTTCGTATCTCAAGGCGACCCCTCCATTTGCTTGATAGCAAGATCAGTGAGCGCAACCCTGTACCTGAAAAGTTCCCAGTTCGTCTCAAGCAACCTATCTCGAATGGTGGTTTGAACCTCCTCAATGGAAGCCCATCGCGCCTCCTCTATCTCATCCGTGTCTCGGGGCGCGAGTTCGCCTTCCTTTTCAACAGCTTCGAAGACGTGTGTTGTCCAGTCAATTTTCCTGCCTTTGCAGGTGAAAAGCGCACTAATCCTTAAAAGGTATCTCTTTATGTCTATGAGAAGACCCGTCTCCTCCATAGTCTCGCGAACGATTCCCTCCTCCAGGTTTTCAGGTGGTCGGGCGGCTCCGCTCGGAGCCCTGTATGCACCTTCCGGAAAGAAGTGCTTTCTTATGACCGCTATTTTTTGCGGGTCATCTTTTTTGCGTATAAACATGGTCACGTCGTGCTCCCGCCCATTGCGCATGCTGAATTTAACCACGTTGAACTCGAACGTGTGCAGCTCATGATGCATGCTAACCTCGAGCGGCTTTCCGTATTTTTCCTCAAGTTCGCTTAAATTCATGATCGCGTCCATCATAAGAAATATTATACGAAAACACCATCGAACACCGTAATTAGCTGCCAGGCACCAGATTATGGAATGCGATTTTTCGCCTGCTCCACCGAGGCTCTGAACTGATAAAATCCGGGCCTTTTAGTATCGTCCCTTCGAACAAGACCCCACCATGGTTCGATACTCTGGAAGAACTTATCACTCCAGGGACCCTCTGCCGGGAAACCCTCATGGGAACACAGTTCATAGTAGTAAAAACCCCTGACGCCTGCCTCGACCGCCGAGTGAATTGCGTCTTTGATGTAGGCAGCCTGCCTGCTCTCGCTATAGCCTCTTCTCGCTGGTCTTACAGGATACCCGCTCTCAAGCACCATCACCGGCTTCCCCTCAGAGGCAGCAACCGCGTCTTTCACAAATCTTCCCACCGACCTGCCTCTTTGCGGGAAACCAAAGACATAGTTGGGATAAGGATCAATGCCGATTACATCGAGAAATTCGCGCCAATGCTGGATGTCATCTCTCCAGAGAAAGGGCCTCAATGAGAAATTGTGGCTGCAGAGGGCCTGTGGGTTTTCCTGTTTCACGGCCTGGGAAAGAGTCTGAACAAGCTGGGTGAGGAATCCCCAATCAATCCATGCGGAGCCGCTCCTCCAGCGCGCCAGGATAAGAGTCTCCGCGGCGGCGTTCAGCTCGTTTTCAATCTGCCAGATGTAAACCTTTCCGATGTATCTCCTTACCGCAGCCCGCGTATGGAGAAAAGCTTGCGCAATATACCTCTCTTTTCCGATAAAATCCGGGATTCCCCTTCTGTAAGAGTCTCTTATCAGCGCATTTGGTATTTGAAATGAGTAACCGGCAGCAATCACAAGATGCGGTTCTATTCGAGCCTCAACAAGAGAGTGCACCATCTGATCGTATTTCCCCCAGGAAACATCAAGTTCACCTTTCGCATATGCGTCAACAAGGTCGTCAGTAACATCTTCGATTGAATAAACTCCTTCTATCATGACAGGCTCAACCTGATGCCAATGAATCTGAGGCCTGAAACTGTTCGCTCCGGATTCCTTGAGATCGGAAATCAGTCGCGCAAGTTTTCCCTCATATGGAAGACCTGACCATGGATACCATGTATCAAAAAATCCACAGTGCGCGAAACCCCATAGACCCTCTTTGGGAATTGACCATTTCTTTTTTACTGTGGTGGTTTGAGGCGTGTTCATTTTCCGCGCCCCCTTTATAAGATCAGCCTAAACTGAGATTTTTCGGGTAAATTTAGTTTATGAGACCGCACGACATTATGAGTGAAGCTTCTGTTAAACTACGCCCAGCTTTTGTCAGCTCATCTCCCTTTTCTTCCGTTTAATCCGAAACACAATCAGTTAGGCTATTATTATCATTAATTACTTTCATCGAGGCGAAAAGTATTTGTATTATCCGGCTGCGACACCCGTGATGACTTTTTCACAAAATGTGACTGAATCCACGAGGCTGAAAAGGGGCCAGTCGATATGAAGTTATCCTGGCTGGGTGATGAAGGGTGATGAAATCAGTTGCACCCCCACATTTCGTAAACGCCATACGCTTGCAGGCGTAGCGCCATTTCGCTCAAGCGTTAAAGGTAAATAGATCAAACCCGCAAAACTTCATCACTTCATGAAAGCCACGTGAGCGTTTATGGGAGGTTAACTTTTAAATTCTTATAGCTAATGTAGGCTTTGTGTGGTTAACCTTGCTATTCCTGGAATTTTTTTGCCCTGGAACTCCTTTTCCAGATAATCACTCAGCGGTCTACTATAATGCGTGATTCGAGTAGGTCACCAGGACAGTTTAGCGAGAAGGAGCGAGAAACCCGCGACGTTGAAATTCCATCCCCGCACTGGCGATTTTGAGAAGGCGGCTCGAGAAATTTTACCTTGATATTATTGGAACGATAAAGGGAAGCGAGGAGTCTTGTAGCTCGTGAACGGCTTCACAAAGAAACTCATTCTTATTCGAATTTTCTTCCTGAATTCGAAAGTTATCGCGGATTGCCCTCAGCTTTCACGCAAATGATATACTTTCATCGAATCTTTCCGCCCGCGTTTTGCGTGAGGATGACCCAGAATAAGAAAAACGCACGCTATTTCGCGTATTTTATCTAGCATTTATGATCCGGCTTTGCGAGTACAATGGACAAACGAAGAACGAATTTTTGACGCCTTATTCGACTGGGGTTTTTTTGATCATCTTAAACAGGAGGGCGTCCAGCTGGTGGATATCCATCGGGGTATGCCCTGAGGGTTATTTACGGCAATTACAGTAAAAATGCACGGAGAATAATCGATGGGAAGTGTAGATTTTCTTGACCGCTTCAAAGGCGCGATGCTTGGATGCGCAATAGGGGATGCCGCAGGGGGTCTTGCGGGGCAGCTTATTGATAAGAGCCCGGAAAAGCTCTTAGATGAAGGTAAAGCCATTGAAGTTTTAAAAGATGGACTTTTCGAAATCACCCATAATGCCCAAATAATGGTAGTTATGGCGCAGTCGCTCGTGGAAACCGGGAGATTCAGCCTTCCTCACACCGCATTCAAATTCGGAAAGTACATGGAATATTCCGACACCGGAGTGAAGGAAGCTACCGGAATTGATGAAATTTGTGAAAAGGCTTGCCGCAGGATTTATGAAGAGAGGAAATTTGACAAAGTCGGACTTCCGGGTGAGGGAATCTGCCCGGCAGTAAGAGCGGTGCCGGTCGCACTCAGGTATTTTGAGAACTTAAGTGAAATGCTTGAGTGTACGGTAAGTCAAGTGGAGATAACGCATTCAGATCCTTCAACAATCGGTGCCGCGCTGGCTGTAGCGCGAACCATCTGTTTTTGCCTCAGAGAAAAGAACGAGATTAAACCGCAGAAAATCTCAAACATTGTTGCCGGGTTCGTGAAAGAGGTTGACCCATCGTTGAGCGCGCTGATATCAAGAGCATTCACGAATACCGGGGAGATTCCGGATACAAAGTCTTTCGTGGCTGATTCCGGTAAGGAAAAAGCAGGATACGCACATGGGGCATTCCTTTCCGCACTTAAATCATTTGTCAGATTCCCATTCGATTTTGAAAAATGCCTGGTCGATGCAATGACAGCGAAAACCATCGCATCCGGAGCGTGCTCGATCGCCGGCGCTTTCTCAGGTGCTTATCTTGGAAAATCAGCCATCCCGTCCAACTTGCTTGAAAAATTGAGAGGTTGCCAGTACATCGAGGGCCTTGCGTTGAAACTATTTACACTCACCCCTGCCTCAGCCTCACAGCCAAGATCTTTTCTGTGAACCTGGCTCCAGACACCGTTTTCCATTTTTTCAAAGTTTTCCATAATTTGAGGCCTGTCACCGTTTTTGCACCGTTTACTACTTTTATAGTGCAAGGAGGGTTTCAACGACTTCTGACCAGCCAAGGCCCATCTTTTCCTCAGTCACAAATACGTTATCCATTGCCTCGATTTCTTGCGCAAGGTGGGGGTTTAGAAGAAGGCCGTTTTTTACCATGAAAAAGGCACCCGTCACATCGGCGAAAGGAAGATCCGCTTCCGCGTCGCCCACCGCGACAGTCTCCTCACGTCTCAGGCCCCTGTGTTGCTGATCCCTCAAG
>JACVIW010000127.1 GCA_015711695.1 Candidatus Geohydrothermomicrobium daggyaiense | reverse complement strand
GCATTGCTGGGAAATATCAAATCCGAGAGGCTCAAGAAGCATGTTGCTCTGTTTACAATTGGGGTGCCCTGTATATCAGACCTATATGGCTGAGATAGACTCAGAAATCACCTACAGGCTAACCATGATGTTTCCTTTTCTTTCCACGATCGGAGAACAGGAACAAAGTTCTTAACAGCGGCGCTCTGATGCTATTTCCATTATTTTCGACCAGGCATTGCGAACTTCTTCTTTTAATTCCTCAAGACTCCCGTTGTTCTGAATAACTATATCCGCAAAGCTCAGTCTCTTTTCCTCTGAAACCTGGCATTTTATTCTTTTTGCCGCTTCCTCAGGGCTGATTCCCCTCTTTTTCGTCAGCCTCGAAAATCTTACTTCCTCAGGCGCAGCAACGACGACTATGAGGTCAAAAATTTCAGAGACACCCACGTCAACGATTAAAGCCGCGTCAACAATTGCCACGGAGCAGTCTCCCGGTTTTATCGACGAAGCAAAGTTGGACAATCTTTCCGCTATTCCTCGAAAGATCGCTGGATGTGTTATGTCGTTAAGCTTGCGCCTTTTTTGCTCGTCCCCAAAAACGACACTCGCAAGCTTGCTTCTGTCAATATTACCTTTCTCGTCAAGAACACCGCTCCCGAACTCGTGAACAATTTTTTGGTAAGCTTCTTTCCCGGGAAGAACGACCTCCCTCGCTATTTCATCAGCATCAACTGTATATGCACCGAGCCTTGCAAACTCGCGGAGGGCTTCGGATTTACCCGAGGCTATACCGCCAGTTAAACCCACGATAAGGATTTTTTCGGAAGCAGGACCCCATATGCTTGAGAGCCTCAATCCGAATCTCCTTCAGGCGTCCTCTTTGTTTTTCATGTCGGCAAGAATTGATTCGAGGGATTTTTCTTCTGGGGGATTCTGATCCAGCGCTGAGGCGGCATCCTCATTTCGATGTTCAACATCAGGCTCGCTTTCCTTTACATGTGAAGTATCTTTCTCGGAAGTCGCAGGCTCTCTTTGCTCTGTTTCAGACAATGAAACTCTTTCATTAAAGCGATGTTCCGCTTCAGCCTTTTCATCTCCAGAATTACCAGAATGGCCATCAGGCAAAGGAGAGATCTCAATTTGTATCTCATTGTATTCCGCCGCAATCTCAGCAGCGGCAGACATTATTTCCATTTGCTCATCTCCTGATTGGGATACCATTACGTCTTCAGCGCCATAGGATCCCTTCTCGCTGATTTCATCGGCTTCCACGAGTTCAGGTTCGTTCACTAACTCTTTCTCGGATTCGACGGGGACCTCCTCAGGAGAAGTGACCTGTTTCTTGCTCAAACTGATCCTGCGCCTCTGCAGATCAATGTCGATTATCCTGACATCTATTTCGTCCCCGATTGAGAGGACTTCCTCAGGCGCCTCCACTCTGGACCAGGATACCTCAGATATGTGCACGAGCCCCTCGACTCCAGGAGCAAGTTCCACAAAAGCACCGAATGGCACTATTTTGGTCACCTTTCCTGATACAATTGAACCAGGCGGATTCATTCTGGCGAGTTTTTCCCAGGGATCCTCCTGGGCCTTCTTCATCGAGAGTGAAACTCTTTCTCTCTCAACGTCAACATCAAGAACCATAACCTCCACTTCATCACCTATCTTGAGGATTTCTGAGGGGTGATCTATGTGTGTCCAGGATATCTCTGATATGTGGACGAGCCCATCTACACCGCCCAGATCAACAAAAACCCCAAAGTTAACAATGCTGCTGACACAGCCTTTGCGTATTGATCCTTTTTCAAGGCTTAATAGCAGTTCTTTCCTTTCGCTGGCTTTCTGGTTTTCAAGAAAAGAACGCCTTGAAAGCACAACGTTATTGCGATTCCTATCAAGTTCGATGATTTTCGCTTCAAGTCTCTGCCCGATATACTGGTGTAGATCCCTCACCCTTCTCATCTCTATGAGAGAAGCGGGAAGAAAGCCCCTCAATCCAATATCGAGAATAAGGCCACCTTTCACAACCTCGATAACCTCACCCTCAACAACACCGTCCTGCTCTTTAATTTTCTCGATATTTCCCCATGCTCGTTCGTATTGGGCTCTTTTTTTCGATAGGATAAGTCTGCCTTCTTTGTCCTCTTTCTGAAGGACTAGCGCTTCGAGCTGATCTCCAGGCGAGACAACGTCGGATGGTTTGACATCATATCTTATTGACAGTTCTCTAGCTGGAATCACGCCTTCTGACTTATAACCAATATCCACCAGAACTTCTTCTTTGTCCACTTTGACCACAGTACCCGTTACAAGGTCACCTTCATTAAATTCTTTTATGGTACCGTCGTAGTCAGGAACTTGAGTCCCTTCTGCCGGATCCAGGCCCAGGCTCGCGAGGCATCTTTTCATGCCTTCGCCTAAATCACGCTCGTTTGTTGCACCAGGGTAATTTCCCATGCTTTTCAATTCATCCTGCATTTTATTCTTTCCCCCAAACATTTATTCGTGATGTTATGTTTAGCATAACTGTCGCATTACTACAAGTGATCAGGCAAGAATAGGCGAAAACGATTTTGGTCACCTTTAGCGATCCTACAAGCGAGATAAGATGCGGGCCCTTATCACTCGCCACTACATATTCGCGGAATGAAATGCAAAAAGCTATGTGTTTTGCATAACATCAAAAGGTGTGCGAGCAATTGCCTAAAAATGCAAGATTTTGTTTAACTGCTAAACTGCTCGAAGCTCCATTCAGTTAAACGATAGGAGCTATGTCCTCCGGTATTGTGAAAAAGATGTCTGGAGTCATTGAATGGATATAACTAGATTCAATCCTATTTTGCCTCGCCCCAGTTATCATGAATTCCAATATCCACTTTAAGGGGAACGCGTAGCTCGAAAACAGAAGACATCAGTGACGATACCAGTCCCAGGAGCTCTTCAGTCTCATCCGGAGCTGTCTCGAATATCAGTTCGTCGTGAATTTGCAAAATCATTTTGCTTTTCAATTTCCTTCTTTTCATTTCAGCAAATACATCGACCATGGCTTTTTTGATAATGTCCGCAGCGGTTCCCTGAAGTGGCGTGTTTATAGCGAGTCTTTCTCCGAGTTCTTTCGTCTGCCTGTTCGAGCTTGCAAGTTCTTTCACGTAACGCCTTCTGCCAAGGAGTGTCTCCGTATAACCTTTTTCCCTCGCTTCCTTAATACACTTTTCTCTATACCTTTTAACTCCCTTGTATTTGTCAAAATACCTGTTGATATATTCCATTGCCTCCTCTCTGCTCATTCCCATTCTGGAAGAGAGTCCATAGAAACCCATACCGTAAACGACTCCAAAATTTACGATTTTAGCCATTCTACGAAGTTCCGGAGTTACCTGCTCTGGTGGTACCCCGAAAAGACTTGAGGCGGTCTCGGCATGTATGTCCGCGTCCCTCGCGAAGGCATCAAGCAAAAGAGGATCCTCAGACATGTGGGCAAGTACGCGAAGTTCGATTTGGGAATAGTCCGCAACAAGAAGTTTCCATCCTTTTTCTCCCGGAACGAACGCGCTTCTTATTTTCTTGCCAAGCTCTGTTCTAACAGGTATGTTCTGGAGGTTTGGATTGCTCGAAGATATCCTTCCAGTAGCGGTTGCTGTCTGGTTGAACGAGCAGTGAATCCTGCCCGTCGCAGGACAGATAAGCTGCGGGAGGACATCGAAATATGTAGACTTTAATTTTGAAAGTTCTCTGTATTCAATTATTTTTTCCGCGACAGGATGGTAAGCCTTCAACGCTTCCAGAACTGATGAGTCCGTGGAATATCCTGTCTTTGTTTTCTTTAACGGGGGCAAGCCAAGCTCGTCAAAGAGAACCTCGGCGAGTTGCTTAGGTGAACCAATGTTAAACTCGTGCCCGACGAGTTCAAAGATTTCCTTTTGAATAGCATCAAGACTGCTTTGAGCTTCCATTGAAAGATCCTTGATGATATCCACATCCACCGCAACGCCGTTTTCCTCCATTTCAATTAACACTTGCATGAGAGGCATCTCAATATCCCGGAAGAGATCGAGCATTCCATCGCTTTGAAGTTTTTTTAAAAGAGGTTCCTTCAGGTAATAGATAGTAGCGGCTTCAGAGGCAAGCAGGTATTCTTCATCTTTCTTATCCTCCCCCAAAAGACTTGCCTGCTCAGGCGTTCCACGTTCTTTTCCTTTGATGATGAGGCTTTTACCTACGGCACCTTCCCAGACGTTCCACAACGGATAAGTGCCAAGAGATGGGTTTTCAAGATAAGCAGCTATTGCGGAGTCAAAGCTGAGGTTAGCGATTTCTAACCCCCTTTTTTTAAGAGCCTCAATAATTCCTTTACCGTCATGCACAACCTTTTCATTCTGAGAAGCTAGCACTTTCTTTACAAAATCTATGTTCAACTCATCGCCTTTCTTCAGGGAAACCACGATGACATCATCTCTCGATGAGAAGGCGATAGACTCAATTTCAACATCACAATACCCACTATTTGTTATTCTTCCGGAAATACCAATATGTGATGCCTTACCTGAAGCCCTCAAAAAATCCTCCCTGGATTCAGGGTCATAGCCGTCAAGAATTCTGCACTCGATGCATTCCTCTCCATGAGATGCAGTCTCAGACTGGCTTTCGCCCGCAAATTGTAGAAACCGCTTTATTAGAGATTTGAACTCAAGAGAGCTCATCATTTCAATTACTCGATCCTTATCCCACTGGCCAAGTCTCAGTGACTCAAGATCTATCTCGATCGGAACTTTGGTATCGATCACGGCAAGTTTTTTTGAAAGAAAAGCAAGGTCTCTGTTCTTTTCGATCGACTCCCTTCTCTTTGCGCCGGTCACTCTGTCAAGATTACTGTAAAGATTCTCAAGCGAGCCAAACTCTTTTATGAGCTCCCGCGCGCCTTTCTCGCCAATTCCCGGAACACCAGGTATATCGTCGGAAGAGTCTCCCTTCAGTCCAACGATATCGGGAATGCTCCGGGGAGCAACCCCGTATTTCTCTATCACTTCTTTGACGCCATAAGTCTTGACTTCCGATATCCCTTTTTCGGTTAACAGGACCTTTACGCGCTCTCCTACAAGCTGGAGCGCGTCCCTGTCCCCGGTAACTATAGTGGCCTCATGCCCAGAATCAGAAATCTTCTTCGAGAGAGTACCGATGATATCATCCGCTTCGTAACCCTCGATCTGAACGACCGGAATTCCCAGCGCGTCAAGAAGATTCACTATCAATGAAATCTGGCTCCTCAGATTATCCGGCATAGGTGGTCTTTGTGCTTTATATCCCGGGAATTCAGCTGTCCTTTTGAGTTCAGCCCTCGGTCCATCAAGCGCCACTATAACAGCGTCGGGTTTCTCTTCCTCCAGCACTTTGAAAAGCATGTTCATGAACCCATAAACAGCGTTGGTGACCTGTCCCTCGGTGGTTGTAAGCGTCTGGGGTAAGGCGAAAAAAGCCCTGTAAGCTAACCCGTGCCCGTCAAGCAAAACATAGTTTTTAGACATCTATAATCTCTCCTTT
Source organism: Candidatus Geohydrothermomicrobium daggyaiense (assembly GCA_015711695.1). Classification (GTDB taxonomy): domain Bacteria; phylum Actinomycetota; class Geothermincolia; order Fen-727; family JACVIW01; genus Geohydrothermomicrobium; species Geohydrothermomicrobium daggyaiense. The sequence continues at coordinate 1,405 of JACVIW010000127.1, read as the reverse complement.
ATACGTTATGCATTTCCCGTTGCGTGATCCCGGACATTCAGAAACAGGTATTCCTTCCCGCTGTGCTCATTTTTCAATTAGTGCTGTAGCTCCGCTGGGGCAGAAAGAAGCACACAGACCGCATCCAAAACAGCCTTCTGCCTGGGCGCGGTCGCTTTCGACAGTTCTTACGTTGAATGGACATACCCGAACACAGGTCCCACAGCCCTGGCAGAGCTGATTGTTAACGCGCGCCTCGAATGCTCCTCTTACAAAAGGATAGCGCTCATGACCGTAGAACTGGAGGGCTAATAGTGGCAGGCATCCATCCTTACAACAGTTACAAACAACGAAATGATGCTGTTTTGCCATCGAATCCATGTGCGCATAAAGTATCTGAGCCATTCCTTCACGATGCGAATCCTTACAAATAGCAATCGCCTCTTCAGCAGAGATCTCACTGTAGTCATCAGGAAAAAGTGTAAGCCAGATATCTGCGCCACTTTTGATAACTATATCAGTGTTAACGTTATGATCGCAGGATTTATGCGCAATCCGGCACCTGCAGGGACCGACAGCTATTTTCATATCCGGAATCGACTCAAAAAATATTTCAATCTCCCCAGGCGCAAGGGGCTTGCCCACAACAGCCCACCCTGCCATTGGTACCACAAGCAGTCTATATGCGATTTCTTTAACAAAGGGAACTTTGATGAACTTTGAATTAAGCACTTTGTAAAGCAAACTCAGAATCTTTACCTCGCGGGAGGCGTAGAACCTGAGTAAAAACGACCTGATTGCAAGTGAATCAGAAATGTTCATGTGAGCTATCATATGAATCCCCAGTTCACAAAAACCAGAACTAGTTTAAACGAAAAACTTCCCACAAATTGAAAAAAACACCCATCGCAACAAGAGCCACTGGTATAATTTTACTGAGGCTTAAGTATATTCTCTGTCAGCCGAAGTGGCGGAATGGGCAGACGCGCTGGTCTCAAAAACCAGTGGGGGTAACCCCGTGCCGGTTCGAATCCGGCCTTCGGCACCATAGGTTCTCACCTTCTAAAATTTGCAAATTCCAAAAAATGTCCCGGATCAGGTACGTGCGCGATCAATCCCCACCCCGACCAGTTTCACGATTATCCGATAATGCAGGCAGCATATAGATTATTATCAAGGCTATGAGCGGCAGAAAAAAGCCGATTATAAACCACGTCCGGGAATTTCTATTTTTCCGGACGGCAATTGCTCCAGCCCATGTTCCGGAAATTACTGCAATCAAAAGAGCGGCGAACATTATATACGTTAAACCGCTGCTCCAGGGAATGAGGGGCTCCCTTGCGAAATAAGGGACGATCAGATAAACGTTCGGCATTTTTCACCTCCGGGAAAAAGATACTTTTTATTGATTCTAACAGAGCTTCAT
>JACVIW010000126.1 GCA_015711695.1 Candidatus Geohydrothermomicrobium daggyaiense | reverse complement strand
GCCTCGTATGGAATACCGAAGAGATGGTGGGCTTCAATGACCTCAAGCCCTTTGTTCATGAGTGTAGCGGAATCAATGGTCACCTTCTTCCCCATTGACCATGGTGGGTGAGAAAGCGCCTGATTTACGGTAACCGTTTCCAATTCCTCCAGGGTCAAATCCCTGAAAGCCCCTCCGCTCGCGGTGAGTATAAGTCTTTTGACCCGCTCGAGCTTTTCACCGCGAATACACTGAAAGAGCCCGGAATGCTCGCTGTCCACAGGGATGACAAGTCTTTCTCTCCTACTTGCCAGTTCCATGACGAGATTACCCGCGGTTACCAGAGCCTCTTTATTCGCCAGCGCAACATCCTTTCCTGATTCAAGAAGCCTTAAAGTGGGCTTAAGACCTGAAATCCCCACGAGTGAGTTCAGCGCAAGCTCCGCGGGCGTCTCATCAATCATATCAATGAGCCCCCGCTCTCCCTCGTACAGGGCAATGCCGTGATCGGAAAAATCGAACTTATATTTTCTGGCACTATCTTCATCAGCAAGGCATGCTCTTTTCGCGCCGAGTTCAAGAGCCTGTTTGAGCAGCATTTCCCCACTCGAAAAAGCCGATAGCGCCATAACTTTGATTTGCTCCGGGAATCTTCTGGCAACATGAACTGCCTGAGTGCCAATGGAACCGGTTGAACCAAGAATGATTATTTCTCTCAAGACAAAAGCCCCTTCTTCCCCAAGGAACTTAAGAATCCGACCGTCTCATGGCTTGAAAACCATGAGATACAGGTAGTAGAAAACCGCTGGAGCGGTGAAGACGGTTGAGTCGAAACGATCCATAATCCCGCCATGTCCCGGAATAATGCTTCCAGTGTCTTTAACCCCGAAATCCCTTTTTATCATGGATTCCGCAAGGTCACCAGCAGGACCGAGAACGCAAACAAACAGACTTATTACGAGCGCAACTCCCGGAGAAAACCATGGTAATTTATTTTTACCAAGTATAGCCTGTGTGAGCATATTTAAAGGAACAGCCGCGCCCACCGTACCCAGCGTTCCAGCAATAAGCCCTTCCCAGCTTTTGTTTGGACTAAGGATCGGCGCCATTTTGTGTCTTCCTATTTTTCTACCCACAGCCCAGGCAAGAATGTCATAGATCCAGATAAGAACCATTAAGAAAAGGATAAGCCACAATCCCCCCCTTTTGTTCGGGGAAGCGACATCCACCGCGTTCCTCAGTAGTACGAGATGGCTCATGCAAAACCCGGAAAACAGAGGCGCTATAACAGTCATGGATACCGAAACGGTCGGTCTTGGACCTTTTAACACGAGCATGAACCACAGAAACGAGAGAAAGACAAGCGCCGCCGTCAAATATCCGAAACTCTCGATTGGCCTTGCCTGGGCAAAAACCACGTATGCAACGGAAGTGGCGATGCCCAAAAGAGCCGCCGCGGGTTGACCTTTTCCCTTTTTCTCGAATACGTTGTATAGTTCCGCAGCCCCGATTGCGGCGAATAAGGCGACCCCAACGGTAAAAGGAACCGCTCCCCAGATAAGAGTTCCAAGAAAGACTACGCCAAAAAGGATAGCTCCGGACACCCTTGTCGACACCGGCGTTTTTTCATATTCGCCACTCGCGGAAATCCCTGGTCTGGCGCCTGCCAATTAAATCTCCATTATTTCATCTATCTTCTTCTTCATCATTTCGTCAATTTCATTGATGTATTTATCCGTTAATTTCTGGACCTCTTCCATTCCCCTGTGTAAATCATCTTTTGTGCGCTCGCCTTTCTTTTGCTCTTCCCTTAACTTTTCGATGACATCTCTCCTAACGTTTCTGATTGCCACGCGACCTTCTTCAGCACGCGCCTTTACTATCTTTGATATCTCCTTTCGCCTTTCCTCCGTCAAAGGAGGCACAGGCACCCTTATGACCTCACCGTCACTGGAAGGGACAAATCCGAGATCGGAACGGGTAATAGCTTTTTCGATTTCCGGAATGCTGTTTTTGTCATACGGATGAACAATGAGCAGTCTCGGCTCGGGAGCGGTGATATTCGCGATCTGGTTCATCGGAGTGGGCGTCCCATAATAGTTGACAGAAAGCCTCTCGAGAAGAGATGGAGACGCCCTTCCAGTTCTCATGGAAGCGAATTCCTGCGAGGTTATCTCCACAGCTTTCTTGAATTTCCTCTCAGCTTCCTTGATTATCTCTTCCATTTTATACCCCCGGCGGATACTTTTATTTGATTAAGAATTATAAAAAACCGTGGTCCCGACTTCTTCTCCCATGATAATTCTTTTAAGGTTCCCTTTCTTGAAAAGATTGAAAACCACAATGGGGAGCCCGTTATCCATACACAGGCTTATGGCCGTCGCGTCCATGACTTCGAGTTCCATGTTCAAAACATCAAGATATGAGAGTTTTTTGAACATTTTTGCCTCGGGGCACTTAAACGGATCTTTATCATACACGCCGTCAACTTTAGTGGCTTTGAGAATAACCTCAGCGCCAATCTCGAGCGCGCGAAGAGCAGCAGCGGTATCAGTCGTAAAGTAAGGATTGCCCGTTCCTGCCGCAAAAATAACCACTCTTCCCTTCTCCTGGTGTCTTATAGCCCTGCGCCGAATATAAGGTTCAGCAACGCTCTGCATGTTTATCGCTGTTTGAACCCTCGTGTTCACACCCGTTTTTTCCAGTGCGTCCTGAAGGGCGAGGGCATTTATGACCGTCGCGAGCATGCCCATGAAATCGGCCGTCACAGGGTCGATATCTCTCGCGCTTGTCGAACTACCGCGAAATATGTTGCCACCCCCAACTATTACCGCTAGACGAATACCCATCTGATGAACTTCGGCAAGCTGGTCGGCAATTTCAAAAACGGTAGAAGCATCAATTCCATATCCCACAGAAGCGTCCATAAACGCTTCCCCTGAAATTTTAAGAAGTACTTTTCTGTATTTTGGTGTTGCCTGACAATCTGACACTCCATCACAAACTCTGTCCTCATTGCAACTCATCGCCAAAGCCCTCACGTATTAAAAGACTATGATCGTTCAAGACATTCTCCCACCTGATAACGGCAGAAACGTCTCACAACTATTTTCTCCCCGATCTTAGAAGATACCTGCGCCACCAGTTCCCCCACTGTGATAGAAGGGTCTTTAACGAAAGGTTGATCGAGAAGGCATACTTCTTCATAAAACTTATCGAGCATTTCATCAACGATTTTCTCTAAATCGTTTTCAGATTCACTCCGCGCCACGCAATCATCTCTGAAAAGCTTTCTTTTCGATTCGATAACATCCTCGGGAACATCGTTTCTGCTCAAATACTTCGGGTTGAAAGCCGCCACATGCATAGCTATCTGGTGCGCGAGCTGTATGAATTCGCTGTTTCTCGCCACAAAGTCTGTTTCGCATTTCAATTCAACCATAGCGCCGATCTGGCGACCAATATGTATATAACAATCGATCACGCCCTGTTCAGTAGACCTTTCCTGTCTGCGCATAGCGCGAGCAATCCCTTTTTCCCTGAGAATACTTACCGCTTTTTCCAAATCACCTGAAGCCTCTTCGAGGGCGCGCTTGCAGTCCATCATTCCCGCACCTGTCTTCTCTCTAAGCGCTTTTACATCAGCCGCAGTAATCTTTCTTTCCTCAGACATAAATCATCTCACTCCTCTGTTACAAATACACGATTCGGGTCTAAAAATCAGCGGGTTAACTCGCGTTAAACACCCGATAAGAAATAAACAAATTCGAATGACAAATCAGAACCTGCCAGCTCTTTATCGACACGCTACGTCAAACAAGAAAAATCGCGTCGACAGGAAACTACTCACCTTCAGGAGAAGATTCCCCTTCGGCGCTTTTTGATGATTCCGCATCGGGCTCAGCTGGCTGTTCAGCCTCGTCCTCACCCGTTATCTGCCCGGAAGCAGGTGCCTCTCTCTCATAGCTTTCAGCGGGTAAGTCTCCTGTTTTGATATCGTCAGGAGATGCACTGTACGCAGGGACGGCGGTGGATAGTCTTTTGCGCGCAACTTCCTGCTTCTCTTTCATTTCTTTCTCCACCCCTGCGAGTTCCTCGGCAAGTTTCCTTTCGCGCAGGGCAAGACCTTCTAAAACAGCATCAGCTATAATCCTGCACATGAGATTCGCAGCCCTTATCGCGTCGTCATTCCCGGGAATGACATAATCGACCTCGTCCGGATCGCAATTTGTGTCTACAAGCCCTACAATCGGAATGCCAAGTTTTCTCGCTTCCGATACAGCTATTCGCTCCTTGCGAGGATCAATCACAAAGAGCATATCCGGAAGTGCGTGCATCTTTCTGATCCCCTCGAGATTTCGCTTGAGTTTTTCTATTTTCCTGCGTATCTGGAGAGCTTCCTTTTTGGGCAAAAGGTCAAGTTCACCTTCAAGGTCGCGCCTTTCCAGTTCATCCAGATAAAGAACGCGCGAATGAATTGTGTTGAAGTTCGTAAGTGTTCCCCCTAGCCAACGGGTGTTAACATAAGGCATACCGCATCTGGTAGCGTGATCCTTTATCGCTTCCTGAGCCTGCTTTTTTGTGCCCACAAAGAGCACCACGCCCCCATCGGCAACCTTATCCCTTACAGCCTCAAAAGCCGCGCCGATCATTACGAGGGTCTTTTGAAGGTCAATGATGTAAATATCGTTCCGCTCGGTGAAAACGTATGGTTTCATCTTTGGGTTCCACCGGCGGGTTTGATGCCCGAAGTGAACTCCGGCTTCAAGGAGTTCTTTCATCGTAACAACTGCCATAATTCCTCCTTTTACGGTTAATCCTCCCCCGGGCTTTACTCCTTTTTGAGAAGGAGCACCTTTAGAGGACACCGGGGCGCGTATTTCCCATACTGGGATGAAATTTTAACAAGTTTAATACAGCAAAACCCATTCCGCAACAAAGCGAGTTAGCCATTTTGAAAAGCTCAGGGTTCTCGAGCGCAGCGCTCTATACATTTCTTAGCAAATATTCCCGGAAAACAAAGTGATTCTCTCTTAAAGGATATTCGAAATCAAAACAGACCGGCAGAGATCAATAAAATCAATGATGAAAACCGAGCACCGAGGCCAGGCGCGCTTTAAGGCGGAAAATCGCGCGGGTATGAAGTTGGCAGATCCTCGATTCGGTAACGTTTAGCACTTCACCTATTTCTCTCATGTTCAAACCTTCATAGTAGTAAAGTGATATGACCAGTTTCTCCCTTTCTGGCAGTCGATTTATGGCATCAGCAATTATGTTCTTCATCTCCTCAAGCTCAAATTTCTCGGAAGGATCTATCGACTTTTCGTCCTCAACCATATCAGCAAGAGCAATTTTTTCAAGTTTGTCGCTGCTCACGCTCCACAACTCATCCAGAGCAACAAGCGACATCACTGAGAACTTGTTCAGCAAATCCAGGTATTCCTCAACTGAAATCCCAAGCCTGCTAGCAACTTCCGCATCAGTGGGAATCCTTTTAAGCTCATTTTCCAGGGCAGCATATACTTTCTCAACCTCCCTTGCCTTGTGTCTTATTGACCTCGGGACCCAATCCTCAGCGCGTAGCTCATCAATAATTGCCCCTTTGATTCTCGCTATAGCATAAGTCTCGAACTTGATTCCCCTTGATGGGTCGAATCTCTCTATCGCATCAAGAAGACCGAAAATCCCGTAACTTACCAGGTCAGAAAAATCTACAGAAGGAGGAAGGCCAGATGAGACCCGGGCGGCCACCTGTTTGACCAGAGGAGCGTAGCGAAGAATGAGCCTTTCACGATTCTCACGACAAGGGTTTTCTTTGTAAGACCGCCAAAGTTCGGCAATCTCCTCTTCTTCCTTCAACATGGTTTCCAGGCGAGACTTGGCACCGCCATGATTCTTCTTTTTGCTTGCTTTCAAGCGGTTTTCTTTCATTATGTCGTCATGCCCTGGGATGAGTTCTGTCGTAAGCCCTCTTTATATCACTCTTTGAAAGGTGCGTATAGACCTGGGTTGTGGAAATGCTCGCATGCCCCAAAAGTTCCTGAACAGTACGCAGGTCCGCGCCTCTGGAGAGCATGTGAGTGGCGAAACTGTGTCTTAGTGTGTGTGGAGATATTCGCCCCCTTGATGAGAGTCTCCGTGATTCTCGTTCAATCACGCGCTGAACCTGCCTCGGGTTGATGGGCTTTCCTCTCGATCCGAGGAACACCGCATCACCTTTATAATCCGAACTCTTTAAAAGAATCGGTCTCGCTAATTCTATATAGCTCAAAAGTGCATCCCTGGCTTTCGCCCCGAATAGAACGATCCTCTCTTTATTACCTTTTCCGCAAACCCTCATGGTGCAACCATCAAAATCGATATCGCCCAATTTGAGCGCGCAGAGTTCACCTACCCTTATGCCCGTGGCGTAGAGAACTTCAATAAGAGCAAGGTCTCGAATTTGAAGCACTGGATCTGAGCCAGAACCCTCCAGAAGACGCATAACTTCACTCTCAGAAAGAAAAACAGGTGGCTTCCTGCCACTTACCCTGAAAGATAACGCGCTTGCAGGATTAGTATCGATCAAGCCCGCATCCGCAAGATACCGGAAAAAACTCTTGAGGCTAGCGCATCTTCGCGCGATGGTGGGTCGTGAATGCCCCCTTGTTTCCTCGAAAGCAAGAAAAGCTCTGAGGGTTTTATGATCAACTTTTTTAATATCGGACAGACCCATCCTCTCGAGGAAATCGAAGAAATGCTCAAGGTCGTTCCTGTAAGCCGATACTGTATTAGGGGAAAGGCCCCTAACCTCCTCAAGATGGGAAAGGAACAACCTGACCGTGTCCTTAACATGACTTTCCACAGTACGGTTCACCGCCCCGCCCTATAACGCATGCGACTCACTTTAATAAATCTCACAATTCAATATACTACTTTTTACAAATCTTTCCCTTGATCCACGACATTTAAAGCTATAACTATCTGAAAGAATCGAATTCAAC
>JACVIW010000125.1 GCA_015711695.1 Candidatus Geohydrothermomicrobium daggyaiense | reverse complement strand
CTATGGAGAAGGTTGGAAAAGACGGCGTCATAACGGTGGAGGAGTCTCAGACGTTCGGCATCGACTTCGAGGTTGTGGAGGGGCTCCAGTTCGACAAAGGTTATATTTCTCCTTATATGATTACCGACACAGAGAGAATGGAAGCGATTCTCGACAATCCCTACATCCTTATCGCCAATCAGAAAATATCCGCAGTGGCTGATCTTCTACCTGTTCTTGAGAAAGTTATGCAGGCGGGCAAGCCGCTTCTTGTGATTGCGGAGGATGTGGAAGGCGAAGCTCTTGCTACACTCATTGTCAACAAAATAAGAGGAACGTTCTCCTCGGTTGCCGTTAAGGCGCCCGGCTTCGGTGACAGGCGCAAGGCGATGCTTCAGGACATAGCCATCGTTACCGGTGGACAGGTCATTTCAGAGGAACTCGGCATAAAGCTCGAGAACGTGACCCTCGATATGCTTGGCCAGGCGCGCCAGGTGAAGGTTTCTAAAGAGGATACGATCATAGTTGAAGGGAAAGGTGATCCTAAGGCTGTCGAAGGCAGGATAAACCAGATTCGCGCCGAAATCGACAAGACGGATTCTGACTTCGACAGGGAGAAGCTACAGGAAAGGCTCGCGAAGCTCTCAGGCGGAGTGGCGGTGATAAAAGTTGGTGCCGCTACCGAAGTCGAGCTTAAAGAGAAGAAGCACCGCATTGAGGATGCCCTTTCTGCTACCAAGGCGGCGATTGAGGAAGGAATAGTCGCCGGCGGGGGAGTGATTCTGATAAACAACATGGAAGCCATAAAGACCAGAGGCATGTCCGATGATGAAACAACCGGCGGCGAAATAGTCAAGAAAGCCTTGGCTGAGCCTCTGAAGCAAATAGCCAACAATGCAGGTCTTGAGGGTTCTGTCGTGGTGGAAAAAGTGAAGACACTCGGAGAGGGCAAAGGGCTTGACGCGCTCACCGGAGAATACGTTGATATGCTTGAAAGAGGAATTATTGACCCAGCCAAGGTAACGAGATCAGCATTGCAGAACGCGGCAAGCATAGCCGGTCTTCTTCTCACCACCGAGGCTTTGGTGGCTGAGAAGCCTGAGGAGGAGAAAGCGCCTATGCCGGGGGGCATGCCTCCGATGTAAGCATGAGAGTTTGAGCGAATCTAAGGAGCGTGTGGGAAAAGCGCCTGCTCTAATGAGCAGGCGCTCCACATTTTAGGAAAATATGTGGGCTGTTGTACGGAATTTTCCTGTGATTCGGATACCGGACGGGATAAAATCGTAGTATGTTATGGCTTGTGCAAAAAAGTTAAAAATTAAGGAATTGTTTATACCGCAAAAGCTCTGTGATTAAATAGTTAAAGACCAATGTCACTATTTGTGGGGGGTCGCGTTGGAAGTTGAAATAGGTCTTGGTAAAACAGGAAGGAGAGCATACGGGCTTGATGACATTGCAATCGTTCCCTCAAGGAGAACCCGTGATCCCGAGGATATAGATATATCAGTGCAACTTGGTCCTTATAGATTGGAAATGCCTTTACTCGCGTCGGCGATGGATGGCGTGGTCGATCCGGATATGGCCATTGCAGTGGGTAAGCTTGGAGGAGTTGGGGTATTGAATCTCGAGGGGCTACACACTAGATATGAGAACCCTTATCCGCTGCTAGAAGAAATTGCCTCGTTTCCAAAAGAAGAGGCGACACGGGGAATTCAGAGGATTTATAGAGAACCTATTAAACCTGAACTCGTATATGAAAGAGTTAGGAAAATAAAAGAGTCAGGTGTAATTACCGCTGCCTCACTTACCCCCCAGAGGGTTGAGCAATATTACAGGTATGCCATTGAGGCTGGACTCGATATTCTTGTCATACAGGGAACGGTTGTAAGTGCCGAACATCTCAGCAAGAAGAGGGTACCTCTTGATCTTTATAAATTCATATCAGAACTCGAGGTACCAGCTATAGTTGGCGGTTGTGCTTCTTATCATACCGCTCTTCATTTAATGAGGACTGGTGCAATTGGTGTTTTAATAGGGGTTGGCCCGGGGCATGCTTGTACCACCAGAGGTGTTCTCGGGATCGGTGTTCCGCAGGCTACCGCTTTAGCGGATGCTGCGGCAGCAAGGGCTCGGGTGTTGGAGGAATCCGGGCGATATGTGAACGTAATTGCCGATGGTGGTATAAGAACTGGTGGCGATATAGCGAAGTGCGTTGCGTGCGGCGCGGACGCGGTGATGATAGGAGCTCCGCTCGCTAGGGCTTATGAAGCTCCTGGAAAGGGATATCACTGGGGCATGGCTACTTTCCATCCAGAACTTCCTCGTGGTACTAGGGTCTATGTCGGTCAGGTTGCTAGTCTCAGGGAGATACTTCTTGGTCCCGCTTTTGAGAATGACGGAACGCTTAATCTTTTCGGAGCTCTCAGGACTTCGATGGCTACCTGTGGATACGCGACAATCAAAGAGTTTCAGAGAGCAGAGGTAATGGTTGCGCCGGCTATCCAGACCGAGGGCAAATCCCTGCAAAGAATTCAGGATGTTGGGATGGGAAAGTAAAGTTCTGTTTCCTGGTGGTAATTTTCGCTTTTTAAGCGTGAAAACACTAAAAACTCGGGTCAGGCTTTTCCGCGCTTTGTGAATCGAAATAGGATATGAACTTCTGATTCATCCATACTGGAGGAATGATTTGAGCGCAGCGCAGGATTATAAAGTGATCGTAATTGACTACGGGGCGCAGTATGCAAGGCTCATTGCGCGACGGGTAAGGGAGTGCAAAGTTTACAGCAAGATCATCCCACACGACACGCCCATTGATGAGATAAAAAAGATGAAGCCGAACGGCATAATCTTAAGCGGTGGTCCCTCAAGCGTTTATGCCGAGGGTGCGCCTGGTATTGACCCTGAAGTTTTCAGGCTTGGGGTTCCGGTGCTGGGCATTTGTTACGGGATGCAATTGATGGCGAAGGAGCTTGGAGGGCTTGTTGAGAGGACGAAAGCTGGAGAATATGGAAAAACGGAACTTACTGTTATTTCAGAGGGCGTTCTTTTCGAGAACCTTCCGCTTGAGCAAATCGTATGGATGAGCCACGGCGATGCTGTAACTCAGGCTCCTCCCGGTTTCAATGTAACCGCGAGGACGCCAAACTCTCAAGTGGCAGCGATGGAAGCGCCGGAAATGGGTTTATACGGTGTGCAGTTTCATCCAGAGGTTGTGCATACACCACATGGTTTGGAAATTATTAAAAGATTTCTTTATGAAGCTTGCGATTGTCTTCCCACATGGACCATGACTTCAATTATCGAGGGTGCGATTCAAACGATACGTGAAAGAGTTGGCGGGGAAAAAATTATCTGCGGACTTTCTGGAGGGGTTGACTCTTCCACAGCAGCGGTCTTGGTGCACAAAGCTGTAGGGGATCATTTAACATGCGTTTTTGTTGATACCGGGCTTCTACGGCTCGGGGAGGCAGAGGAGGTTGTGGAGACTTTCGGGCGGCATTTCGATATGAACCTTGTACACGTCGATGCCTCAGAGAGATTCCTGAAGCGTTTAAAAGGTGTAATCGATCCCGAGGAAAAGAGAAAGATCATAGGGGAAGAGTTTATAAGGGTTTTCGAAGAAATAGCAAGAGATTTGAAAGACGCGAAGTTTCTCGTGCAGGGAACTCTATATCCTGACATTATCGAAAGTGGCACAAAGGATGCAGCAAGGATAAAGTCTCACCACAACGTGGGAGGTCTTCCCGAGGATATGCGCTTTGAGTTGATAGAGCCTTTGAGGGAACTTTTTAAGGATGAAGTCAGAGCTGTGGGAGAAGAACTTGGTCTTCCTGAAGAGATAGTCTGGCGGCAACCTTTCCCCGGGCCAGGCCTTGCTGTGAGAATAATAGGCGAGGTGACAAGGGAACGGCTTGAGATACTTAGGAAAGCTGATGCGATTGTTATCGAGGAAATCAAGAGGGCGGACCTGTACAGGGAGGTATGGCAGTCTTTCGCGATTCTACCCTGTATTAAATCTGTTGGGGTAATGGGTGATGAAAGAACTTATGCTTATCCTATTATCGTAAGGGCAGTAACAAGCGAGGACGCGATGACGGCGGATTGGGCAAGGCTTCCTTATGAGGTTCTTGAAAGGATTTCCACCAGAATAATAAACGAGGTTGAAGGTGTAAACAGGGTTGCCTACGATATCTCCAGTAAACCCCCCAGCACAATTGAATGGGAATAGGGATGGCTAAGGTCCGCGACAAGAACACTGATTCAATATTTTGGGAGTGGGAGTTAAACGAGAGACAGCGCGAGGCTGTCGAGCACATGGGAAGCCCTCTTCTTATCCTTGCTGGGGCTGGAAGTGGTAAGACAAGGGTTCTAACGTACAGAATTGCAAACCTAATAAAATCTCACGGAATAAAACCATGGGAGATACTTGCGATAACTTTTACAAACAAAGCCGCGCTCGAGATGAGAGACCGGGTAATATCTCTTGTCGGCCCTACGGCAAAAGAAATGATAATAGCCACTTTCCATTCCGCTTGCGCGAGGATTCTGCGAAAGGAAATAGAGAAACTTGGATATTCATCGCGCTTCGTGATCTATGACGAGGCCGATTCAATCAGGCTCATCACGTCTTGCCTTTCCGAGCTTGGCTACGATATGCGACAGTATCACCCGCGCGGACTGCGCGCGCACATAAGTTCTTTAAAAAACGAGATGATAGACCCGGACGTGGCTGGTATTAATTCTTCAAATCCCTTTGAAAAAGTTGCCGCAGAAATTTATTCTCTATACCAGCAGAAGCTTAAAGACAACGATGCTCTTGATTTCGATGATCTCCTTCTGCTTGTGATAAATCTTTTTGAAATTTATCCCGACGTTCTCAAAAAATACCAGGAGCGTTTTAGGCATATACTCGTTGATGAATACCAGGACACGAACATGCCCCAGTATATGTTTATCAAAATGCTTGCCGGGGAGCACAGGAATCTTTGTGTTGTTGGTGATGATGATCAAGGTATCTATTCATGGAGGGGGGCCGACATAAGGAATATCCTGGAATTCGAAAAGGATTACCCGGATGCGAGGGTAATAAAACTGGAGCAAAATTATCGTTCTACACAAACGATACTGGATGCCGCGGGCGCCGTGGTGAGTTACAACCGTTCCAGAAAACCAAAAGTCCTTTGGACCAAAAATCCTCCCGGCGACAGGGTCAAAGTTTGCGTTGTTCCCGATGAGCGTGCTGAAGCTTCTTTCATCGTGAGTGAAATAAAGAGACTTGCGGAAAATCATAAGGCTCGATACAGCGATATTGCTGTATTTTACAGGGTTCATGCGCAGTCGCGCTCTTTAGAGGAGGCTATGGTTAGAGAAGGGATTCCGTACAGGATTTTTGCAGGGGTGAAGTTCTATGAGCGCGCTGAGATAAAAGATATCATAGCGTACTTGCGGGTCATTCATAACCCAAGAGACTCAATCAGTTTGAAGCGAATCATCAACGTTCCTTCCAGGGGAATCGGATTGAAGACGCTATCAGTAGTTGAGGAATACGCAGGCAGGACAGGGCTTTATCTTCTGGATGCATTAAAGGATGCTGATGAAATACAGGCTCTCGGTCGGATGGCGAAAAATAAAATAAAATCCTTCGTAGAGTTGCTGGAAGATCTTATCACTTTTAGCAGGGAACATGGCGTGGACGAGTTAATTGAGGAAATATGGACCCGGACTGGATACATGGCTGAACTCGAAGCGGAGAAGACAGTAGAAGCTGAATCAAGGATTTTGAATCTGAAGGAACTTCTGAATGTCGTGGTAGATTTTCGCGATCAATACGGCGCGGTTACTCTTGAGGATTTTCTTGAGCGAGTGGCTTTAGTTAACGAGATAGATGATTATGACGAAAAGGCCGGTTATGTTTCACTGATGACCCTGCATAACGCAAAAGGCCTGGAGTTTCCTTATGTGTTTATTACAGGGATGGAAGAAGGCCTTTTCCCGCATTCTCGCTCGATGGAAGATTCAAAGGATATCGAGGAAGAACGAAGATTATGCTATGTGGGAATGACGAGAGCCAAAAAAGGTCTTTATCTCCTTCGAGCGCTTTCCAGAAGTTACAGGGGGATCTCTTTTTCTGCTATGCCATCGAGATTTCTTCTCGAGATTCCTGATGCTTTCGTGGAGGAGTTATCATGGTCAGATGAGCGAGGAATAGAGCAGCACCCGCTTGAAGTGGAGATTGGAGATACTGTGATCCATGAGATGTGGGGGGAAGGTGTCGTGCTTGAAGTTAGGGGCGATGGGGATGATGGAGAAGTCAGTGTCGATTTTGAGACTGTGGGTGTCAAAAATTTGATGCTCAAATACGCTCCTTTGAAAAAATTGACCTGAAAAGAAACAATAATTTTGTATTTCATATAAGTCATTTTCAGGTGCCTTCTGCTCTCGCTTTTTCAATCAGTTCTTCTACTTGAGCTCGGTCCGGATGATTGGGTTGAATTTCTATAACTTTCTTAAGATAGACAAGAGCATCTTGCTTTTTGTTCATGTCATAAAGGGTCGTTCCGAGATTCAAAAGGGCGTTGACATTCCGGGGCTCTATGTTGATGGCTTTTCTGAAATACAGTATCTCCTTTTCCCTGTATTTAAGCTCGTTTGTTGAACGATATTTCATCCTGTAAGCCATTCCCAGAAGATTGAATGCTTCCGCACGCGAAGGATCCTTTTTTGTGGCTTCCGTGTACAGCTGGATTGCGCGGTCGTAGTTTCCCTCTTTGAATGAAGCGCGACCCATGCGTATCAGTTCATCGGCGCTTTGTGCACCACCGAACAGGAATATTAGCCCTGGAACGAGCGTAGCGGTCATGGCAAGAACAATGATAAGCGAGATAAGCGCCCTGATTTTAAATTTTTTATTCGCAGTTGCTTTTATAGTGTTCATCAGGATTCTCCTACTTTTACGGAACGAAAGAAATATTAACTAATCCTTCTAAGGTGAGCAAACTCGTTATTATAGGG
>JACVIW010000124.1 GCA_015711695.1 Candidatus Geohydrothermomicrobium daggyaiense | reverse complement strand
CGATCCCCAGAAGGGTTAGATCAATCCTCTATCTCGACTTGCGCCCTGGGATACGAACCGAGGAATTTCAACTTACGCAGAATGAACTTAAGTCTACTCAACGCCTCGGCTACAGGGGGATCTTCGACGTGTCCTTCCATATCTATGAAAAAATAATACTCGCCAAGAGCCTTTTTCGTTGGTCGTGATTCGATCTTGGTAAGGTTAATGCTCCTTGATGCGAACTCAGACAGGATCTCAAGGAGACTTCCCGGTCTGTTTTCCCTGATAAAGCAAACCACGGAGGTTTTATCCCTCCCGGTTCTGGATGTCTGATTCCGCCCAACTACAATAAAACGCGTCATGTTTCCGTGATGATCTTCTATATCTTTCTCAATGACATCGAGACCGTACATGTTCGCAGCGAACTCGCTCGCGATTGCGGCAACAGGTCGGGAAGACTCGGCAACGAGCATGGCCGCTTCCGCGGTGCTGTTAGCGGCGGTAATCTTAATGTCACTTAAGCGCTCTGCAAGATAGCGTCTGCACTGCGCCGTGGCATGAGGATGAGAAATTACTTCCGTTATTTCACCCAGCATTACTCCTTTATTCGCGACAAGACTCAAACGCACTCTCAGAACGGCCTCCCTTTCAATCAGGAGTTCGGTATCGAACGCGAGCGTGTCAACAGTGGCATTTACCGTCCCTTCGATTGAATTCTCAATAGGAACAATACCGCAATCCACTTCACCTCTATCCACAGCCAGCAGTACATCTACAACGGTAGGATATGAAACCTCGGGCCCGTATTCAGCCCCAAACTTCAAACGAAGCGCCTCCTGTGTGAAGGTTCCGGGAGGTCCGAGATAACCGATGCTTGCCACTTTACCTGTCCTCCTCATCCCGGCGAACGTCGCTATCCGGGGACCTCCTGTCAAATAAGTCGCGCCCTTCCAAGGCATCCCCCTTATCAGACATCCTCTCATCATTACGGTAGGAGCGCTCCCGTCTGCTCCTTGACGGTTTGTTTCTCACAGAACGCCCGGCATATCTTTCGCGCGATTCACCCCTGTTTATCTCGTCAAATTCGAGTTTTTCCACGTCGAAAATCGCAGCCTGCCTTTCTTTTTCTATCGGGACAACCCTTGATTTATCCTCTTCGGCGATTTTCCTCTGATGGAAAAGCCTCAATGCGCTTATTTTTTCCTCGTGCTCGCGATCTCTCGCAACCATCGGAAGAGCGCCCATCTCTTTGCTTTGCATGGCAAGTTTTATCGCCTCCCGTTCCTCCGGCGAAAGATCGTAAACAGAGGAGCGTTCGATAATGGGTTTTGCGTAAGTCCTCGACTCGGATCTTCCATAAATTGAGGTAAGAACTATTCCGTTTCCTCTATCATCAAGAAGCGCTACGGAGAAGCTCATCCTGCCGCCTATCTCCTTGAAGGCATCGTACCTCACAACCCCAACATGCTGGACCGCTCCAGCCATTCTTCTTAACACAGCCCCGTAAACGTCGGAAAGATGGGCAACCTCATTCCTGAGCATATTTGTTTCCTCGATATTGTTATTGACTATTTCGACGAAACTCTTACCCCTGGATCCCCTGGAGAGAATGTCGTAGCCGCGCTCAAGCCTCCTCATCCTTCCAAAAAGATATGCGCTTAAGAAAACCGATCCGACCGCTATGAAAGCGAGTATCATGAACAAGAGCGTAATGTTTCTTTCTATCATTTTTAACCCGCCTTGCACTATTTAAATAATCGCCCCTGTTCAGGAGCTGTTCATTCCCCGTAAAAGACTCAAAAAACGTCGCAAAATGTTAAAAGCCTCCAGGGGAGGGCTTATCAGATTATACATCAGCGTAGGTGTGTTTTTAAGCGGAACGAGCCTCGTGTACGGAGACTTGAGTAAAGCCTTACTTGTTAAGTCAAATCATGCGATAAGCTGGAGCAAATAACTAAAACCTGACTCAAATTTATCTTACCGGTGAAAGCCTCATGCCGTCGGAGTAGAATATCGATTAAACAACGTGCAATATTTACCCATTCAGTTATCTACTCTGACGCAAGCAGGGAACTGGATCTTATGGAAAGGGAAATACAGGAAAAATATGTGAGCCTCAAGCGGATTCTTACGTCGATGAAAAGCGCCCTGCTGTCGTTATCAGGTGGCGTTGATAGTACACTCTTGTTGGCGGCAGGCAAGGAGGCGCTTGGAGAAAACTTAATCGCGGTAACGATAGACTCACCCCTTCAGCCTGAGGCTGCTGAAGCCGCTGCTTCGGTCGCCAGAAAATTCGGCGTTGAGCACATCCTTTTTCAAGTAAACGAACTCGAATTGCCAGCTTTTTTGGAAAACCCGCCTGACAGATGCTATCTTTGCAAGCGTGAGCGCTTACGACATCTGTTAAAAATAGCGCAAGCGCGGGGGCTCGCAGCAGTGATAGACGGAACAAACAAAGATGACGCGGGTGACTATCGACCTGGCATCAGGGCCGCAACTGAAATGGGCGTAAGGAGTCCCCTTCTCGAAGGAAATCTTTCAAAAAACGACATCAGGAATATCACGAAAGCCCTCGGACAATCCCAGCAGGAGAAAGATCCTTCAACCTGCTACGCCACGCGAATCCCTTACGGGATGGCGATAACCTCAGAAAGGCTCGACGCAATAAGGGCGGGAGAAAAAATTCTCGAAGAAATGGGATTCAACCTGGTAAGGGTCAGGCTAGTAAACGAGAAAACTGTGCGGATCGAGGTTGAACCTGGACTAATACCTAAACTCGTCGCGGAGGATACTCGCTTAAGGGTTCTCGAGGAAATGAGAAGCCTCGGTTTTCTGTACATTACACTTGATATAGCAGGGTACCGTCAGGGATCACTAAATGAGTTTCTTTAGCTCGAACTCGAGTGAAGCTTAAAATTTCGCGGATGCCAATAGGAGTTAAGGCCACGACATAGAACGGGAGGACTCGATATGACACTGGATGAGTCCATAAAAAAACTTCTTGAGGAAGTTAAAGCAGGAACCCTTGATCCCGGGGAAGCGCTCAAGATACTGTGTTCGCTTCCTTTCACGGATTTTGGCTTCGCAAAAGTTGATCATCACCGGGAACTCCGTCAGGGTTTCCCTGAGGTCGTTTTCTGTGAAGGAAAGGACGTGGACCAGGTAGTAACAATCGCCAAATCACTTCTCGAGGTAAATAAAGGAAACATATTGCTGACCAGAGCCAACCGTTTAATCTTTGATGCTCTTCGCTCCATTGACGAAAGGTTCACCTATCATGAGACCGCTCGCGCTGTAACTCTCGAAAGAAAAAAAAGAAGTTCCTTCGGACTTGTTTCAGTGGTATGCGCGGGGACTGCCGATCTTCCGGTCGCCGAGGAAGCCAGGGTTACAGCGGAAATTATTGGCTCCAAGGTGGAGTGCTATTACGATGTCGGCGTCGCTGGGATCCACAGGCTTCTCGCCTTTGCTGACAGGCTTATTGAGTCCAACGCCATCGTAGCTGTCGCGGGAATGGAGGGGGCACTTCCCAGTGTCGTAGGGGGGCTGGTTGATTGCCCGGTTATCGCAGTCCCCACAAGCGTGGGTTACGGGGCAAGTTTCGGTGGACTGGCAGCGCTTCTCTCAATGATAAATTCCTGCGCCTCTAAAGTCTCAGTGGTAAATATTGATAATGGATTCGCCGGGGGTTATATTGCAGGAATAATAAACCGAAAGATCGCGAAAGCATCCGGGGAAATATAGTTAAATGGGCACAATCGCGTACTTTGATTGTTTTAGCGGGATAAGCGGGGACATGATCCTTGGCGCCCTGGTTGATCTTGGTTTGGAAGTCGAGGCGCTCCAAAGCGCGCTTTCGTCTCTCGAAATTGAGAGTTTCAGGCTGGAAACACGCGAGGTTCTGAGTTACGGACTCAGAGCGACGAAGTTGAATGTTGTAGTGCAACCGGGAGTTCTCGTCAGAACTTTCAACAATATTAAGAGCATCATTGAGAAAAGTGATCTTTCGGATGACGTCAAATCAAAAAGCATAGACATTTTCACTCTTATAGCTCGCGCTGAAGCAACTATTCATAAGAAGCCCCTTGACCAGGTCCACTTTCATGAATTAGGCGCGGTCGACTCAATTGTCGACATCGTCGGAGCCGTTTACGGCATAAAACACCTCGGTATCGAGGATGTCTTTTGCTCACCACTGCCTCTGGGTCACGGCATGATAAAAACAGAGCATGGAATCATACCGGTCCCGGCGCCCGCTGTGCTTGAAATACTTGCAGACGCGCCTGTCTACGGAGGTGGAATTCCAACAGAGCTTGTCACTCCCACCGGCGCGGCGGTAATAAAAACAATCGCGACCGCTTTCGGAGAATACCCGCTAATGCGGATTGGCAAGGTTGGTTACGGTGCAGGTTCGAAAGACATCGGCAGACCAAATCTATTGCGAGTTGTCGTGGGTGAACCACTCTCCCCTGGCAAAGACCTGGAAACGCCGGCCTGCGTAATATCGACCAATATTGATGATATGAACCCCGAGTTTTACGAATACGTCATGGAAAGACTTTTCGACGCCGGTGCCCATGACGTCTGGCTTATACCCATACATATGAAAAAGACCCGTCCAGGGGTGACGGTCAACGTGCTTTGCTCCCCCGATGACGCAGAAAGAGTAAAAGAACTGCTGCTCACTGAAACAAGTACATTCGGGCTAAGAACGACATCCGTCACAAAGAGAGTGATTGAAAGGGAACGCATTGTCGTGAAAACGCCCTGGGGAGAGGTCCGGGTAAAAGTGGGGAGGGAAGGCGGAAGGATTACAAACATATCGCCAGAGTTCTCGGATTGCGCAGAAATAGCGGCCAAAACGGGTATTCCCGTTAAAGACGTCTTCAACAAAGCGCACGTTCTCGCAAGTTTTGAGCTTGAACGGGAAACGGATTAGACACGGGCTTATCGCGAATGCTCCCTTAAAAAATTCACCTCCTCCGCCGTAAACTCTCACATGAAGCTTTGCGTTTTTACACCCGTAACGATGGACTGTGGCTAAAAGCGGTGCTTATTCTGTTGTAATGATTCATAAAATTCTTGCTTATGATTGTCACTTCAGGTTGGTTGAAAAAGTCGGCACGTTAAAGCCTATCTCTGGGGCGCATCACGAAGCGAGTTTCTCTGACATTATTCTCAAGGTTTTTCTCGTCTTTAACAGGTCCCGCTTTCACTCTGATTATGTTCGTTTTTATACCGCTGCTATCCGGCTTTAAGTCTTCAAACAATATTGTAGCTGTTTCGTTAGGCTCGAGTTTTGTTATCTTCTTCGTGAGTTGCTGCGGAGTTGTTTCTGTCTCAATGTTAAGCGTTACCGTAACGGTAACGTTTTTTTCCACTTGATTGCCCTGATTTTGCACCGTGACGGATACAGCAAAATTCTTAGAATACGGAAGAACGGAAACACCCGTCTTCGTTCTTCCGGTAGCCGCAGGGGAAAGGCTCAAATCAGTAACCGCCACACCCCTGATTACCTGCCCGGCAGAAGTCTCCCGGAAAGCCGAAAGATACCGGCTTACGTTCCCCGGAAGAGCATCATCCTTATTCGGGACAAAAGGAACAACATCGGCAACTTTGATAATGCCGAGTTCACCAGACTCTGATGATTTCAGGGAGTTCTGAAGATCGCGTTTGAACTCAGCAAGAGCCTCATCGCCCAAAATAAGGTCCGTAAGACCTTCAACGCACCGCGCCGTGCCCTTCTCCTGGCTCTTATTATCTATCACATCTAGAAGCCCCTGGCTAAAATAGCTCACTCCCGAATAAACCAGTCTTAACCCCACTTCAAGGAATGGGTGAGCTCTGCGTGCTTTTACGGGAACGGCCATTTTATCCGCTCTATACCGGATCTCTCTAACGTCAGCGATCATTCTGTCAAACTTCTCTTTAATATTCTCGCGAGAAAGATTCTTCGCGTCTCCCCTCACATTCTCAAATTGCACCGCAAGCGCGCTCGATTTCTCGAGAAGTTTATTGACATGCGATACGTAGGTTCTTAAAGCTTCGAGCGCCTTTTCTTCCTTGCCCCCACCGCATCCGCGGCCAAAAAGCCAGCAAAAAAACACAAGCGCTATTATCGCCAGAATAATAATTATCGGAGCCGGTTTCCCCCGACCCCGTCTTATTCGATCCCCTCTTGCTGCGGCGCTCGTTACAGGGGATCTGCGCCTCCTGCCCGATTGATATTGCGGTTGTCCAGTTCGTATCGTTCTCAATAGATATCAACCTCACACTTAGCGGGCCCACAATCAAATCGATTTTCCCGCGCCCTGACGGCAAACAGTCCTCTGTGAGATGCTCGAACGGCAATTCTATCAGGCAGGAGGAATAACACAAAATCTGTCAGGCCAGGGAATCGATCTTGTTTCAAGAGTATCTCCTGCAATCTTTTAACCACTGGTGGGCGAGGAGGGATTCGAACCCTCAAGCCCTTGCGGGCACAGGACCCTGAACCCTGCGTGTCTGCCAATTCCACCACTCGCCCTGAAACATGAAATCAACTCTCACCTGAATAGATTTTAACAATTTTATCCCTTAGAATCCCGAGTGCTTTTGCTCTCATCCGGCACTATCATCTCATTCTTCCGACGGTGAAGTAGTCGTTATATCAACGGTATCCGCCCCGGCAGCTCTTACAACATCATAAGACCTTATCTTCAATATCGAACCCTGGTCGCCGCTTCCCGCGTATATGACGTCCTCCCTTAAAGCAAAAAAATCCACAAGCGTTTTGATTGGCGACTTGACCGGAAACGGGGGCAACGCCCTGGGAAGAAATCCAGTGATACGCGCCACCTCCTCGGGGCTTAATTTCTCTATTGTTTTACCACCGGTAACTCTGCGAAGTTTCTCAAGATCAACCGTCCTATCACCGGTTATGACAACCATGACCGGATCTTCATCGATCTTATAAACCTCAGTTCGGGCGATTTGAGCGAGGTCAAGCCCGAGCGCCGCAGCAGCCCTCTCAAGGCTCACAGAAGGCTG
>JACVIW010000123.1 GCA_015711695.1 Candidatus Geohydrothermomicrobium daggyaiense | reverse complement strand
GGGCGTTTCGATCTTGCGGACGTTATCAAAGGCATATCGGATAAGCTTGAAAGAAGACACCCTCATATTTTTGGCGATATCAGGGTCAGTTCCGCTGAGGAAGTCGCTTCCAATTGGGACATGATTAAGCGCAAGGAAAGAACGAAGAAGGGCACGGAAAGAGTTTGCGCACCACTGTGGCTACCCGCGCTGATGGCTGCTTTCAAACTACAGGGCGAAGCCGCTCGTATTGGTTTTGATTGGGAATCATCCGAGGGAATATTTGAAAAGATCGCGGAAGAAACGAGAGAAGTGGCGGATGCTTGCGTGAAGGGCGACGAATCAGTTGAAAAAGAGATAGGCGACCTTCTCTTTAGCGTTGTGAATCTTTCCAGGCATTTGGGGGTAGATCCGGAGCGCGCGCTCAGGAAAAGCTGCGAGGAGTTTGCAAGGAGGCTTGGAGTTATGGAAAGCGAGGCGCGAAAGAAGGGGGGAGGCTTGAAGGGCATGACGCTTCGCGAACTTGATCGTTTATGGGAAAACGCGAAGAAGAAAGGTCCTGAGGAGGAAAACTCATGAGCACAATCACTGACATATTCGCAAGGGAAATCCTCGATTCACGCGGAAATCCCACGATTGAAGTTGATGTCCTGCTGGCGAACGGTTCATTCGGCAGGGCTGGTGTGCCATCCGGCGCTTCGACCGGTACACACGAGGCACTTGAACTCAGAGATGGTGACGAGAATCGCTATTTGGGCAAAGGGGTGCTTCAAGCGGTAAAAAATGTTAACGAAGTCATCGCTCCAGAGATTGTCGGAATGGACGCCGATGATCAGGCGGAAATAGACAGGACGCTCATCAAGCTTGACGGAACGCCAAACAAGGGAAGCCTCGGGGCAAACGCGATTCTGGGCGTCTCACTCGCGTGCGCAAGAGCGGCGGCTTTTGATCATGGATTACCGCTTTACGAGTATATAGGGGGTATCCGAGCCAAAACTCTTCCAGTGCCGATGATGAACGTGATCAATGGAGGCGTTCATGCTCCCAACAAACTGGACATACAGGAGTTCATGATAGTCCCCGTGGGCGCCGCAAGCTTCTCGGAGGCGCTGAAGATGTGCGCTGAGACATATCACTCTCTCAAGAAGGTTCTTTCATCCCAGGGTTATGCAACAAGCGTAGGTGATGAGGGAGGCTTTGCTCCGGATCTGCCGTCAAGCGAAAGCGCTCTGGAGGTGCTGCTAAATGCGGTGCGGGCTGCAGGCTATGAGCCTGGCAGGGATATCTGCTTTGCTCTTGATCCAGCTGCGAGCGAGTTTTTCGCAGACGGGCGATACGAGCTTAAAGGCGAAGGGAAAAGCCTGACGGCTGAGGAAATGGTTGAATACTACGATGATCTGGTTCGCCGGTTTCCTGTGGTAAGCATTGAGGATGGAATGTCAGAGGAAGACTGGGAAGGGTGGAAGATTCTGACCAAAAGGCTTGCCGGGAAGATTCAGATTGTTGGCGATGACCTCTTCGTCACAAATCCAGAGAGGCTCAAGAAAGGGATTGAGGAGGGAATTGCGAACTCAATCCTTATTAAACTTAATCAAATTGGAACCCTGACCGAGACGCTGGAGACGATTTCGTTGGCACGCCGCGCCGGATATTCAACCGTAATCTCCCATCGCTCTGGTGAAACCGACGATACGTTTATCAGCGATCTTTCAGTGGGCGTTGACGCTGGGCAGATAAAAACCGGTGCGCCGGCAAGAGGAGAGAGAGTGGCGAAATATAACCAGTTGCTGCGTATAGAGGAGAATCTAGGCGAGAGCGCTGAGTTTCCAGGTGGAAAGATATACGGCATGTAGAGGTTATTTTTGGTAAAAGGGCGCTATGCGGGAAAAGGAGACCGATTGCCATTTATCTTTCGCGAGCTTCCGCGGAATTCAAGCGGGACTTCAAAAAAAATGAAAATAGTTCGCCGGTGAAACGACGCGTCCGGGTAAGGCACTATGGTGGATAAGATGGCAAACGAGGCAAGGACAAAGATAATATGCACGCTTGGCCCTGCTTGCGAGGATGAAGAGAGAATCGCTCAACTTGCCTCCGCGGGAATGGACATTGTCAGGATAAATACATCTCACGTCTCTATCGAAAAACTCGAAAACTATATTTCGTCGGTGAAAAGGGCGGAGGAAATCTGCGGTAAGAGCATTCCTGTGCTCCTCGATTTGCAGGGACCTAGAATAAGGGTAAGTTACGTTGATGGTGGAGAAAAAGAACTAAAGCGGGGCACCCTGATTACTGTAGCTTCTGGTCCCCATAATCAAGATCCTCACGCTATTAAGGTAAGCGAGCCTCTTGTTATCGATACGCTCTCATCCGGGGATATTATCCTTGCGAATGATGGTTTGATCCGCCTGAGGGTCAAGGATAGGTCCGGGGAAGGGCTTCGCTGTCTTGTGGAGGAAGGCGGGATTCTGAAGCAGGGAAAAGGAATCAATATCCCGGGAGCCAGGCTCGAGCTGCCCCCCTTTACAGAGAGGGATGCTTTTTATCTTGAGAGAGGAATAAAACTTGGCGTTGACTGGGTTGCTCAATCTTTTGTGAGAAGCTCAAAGGATGTGGAGGCTCTTAAGAAAGAGATCATGAAACTTGGCGCGACCGTGCCTGTGATGGCGAAAATTGAAAACCGAGAGGGTTACGAAAAAATTGACGAGATAATGGACGCGGCGGACGGGATAATGGTTGCGCGGGGTGACCTTGGTGTGGAAATCGAGACCGAGGACGTTCCCGTCGTTCAGAAAAACATAATAAAAAAAGCCCTGCTCAAAGCGGTTCCTGTTGTCACCGCGACTCAGATGCTCGAATCGATGGTCACAAACCCGCGTCCCACGCGCGCAGAAGCGAGCGACGTGGCGAATGCGATTCTTGATGGATCCGACGCTTTAATGCTCTCGGCTGAAACGGCTGTTGGGAAGCATCCCGTGGCCGCTGTGGAGGTTATGGACAGGATAATCAGAAAGACTGAAGATTCAATAGACTACGCCAGTTTGCTTGAGGTCGGGGGAAAAATTCCTTACCTTAGCGTTGCGGACGCAATAGGTTATTCTGCATGCAAACTTGCCTGGGAACTTAAAGCGGAGGCGATAATCACGATAACGCGTAGCGGATACACAGCAAGGCTCATTTCCAGGTACAGACCCTGGTCCAGGGTAATTGCCGTAAGTCCGGACGAGGCTGTAATAAAAAGCGCCAGTATGCTGTGGGGTGTTAAAGGAATAACTTCCCCTTTCGGGGAAAATCTTAAAGAGGCTCTTTCAAATGCGCTTGAGGAGTGCAGGAACGCTGGTCTTGTTAAGAGCGGTGATATTGTCGTGATGACTGGCGGGTTTCTTGAGGAAAGAGTGGGAACCACGAACACGGTGAGCGTAAGGACTGTCCCGTGACAATTGCCTGATCGCAGTGTCTGGCACGCTTTGATTATCAGTTTTCCGCAACCGGTGTTGTGTTGAAATTGTTGATGACGGCTGCAGCTGATTGGCATTTTTTCGAAGCGGTTTTAAATTTGTAAGCTCAGTCCGAAAGAGTCTGTCAGGAAAAAACGGCGGTACGATTGCTTGTTTCTTTTTATCGAATGGTGAGTAACGGATGAGCGGCAGGAGAAAAGATAGAAAACGTCACAATCACAAGGGTTCAGCAGAAAAGGCTGCCGTGTCGCCTATTAAAATTGTAATTCTCTGCATTGTGATTTTGATTGGCTGTTTTCTTGTGGCTGTCCCGATTATGAGAAACATCCAGTCAAAAGCGAGGCTTAACGAAAAAAAAGAAGAGCTCGCTGAGCAGAAAAGGATTACGGAAGAGCTCGAGTCGCGAGTAAGGGAAGCGACCAGTCTCGAGTTCGTTGAAAGAGAAGCTCGCAAACAGAGGCTCGTGAAGCCAGGGGAGACGCTGTATCTGATAACAATGCGAAAGAAAGAAGCGGAATCTGGCTACCGTGTCAAGAGACTGGAATCAATGGAAGAAGCTTGGGAGATGATAAGGAAGACCATTAACTGCACTTACAAAGGTGCAGGCATGGAGACCCCTTGAAAATTCGCGATTGCATTTTCTTAAAATCGCTGCCCTATGGTTTCAATTCACAAGTGGTAAAATTGAAAACGAGGAAACGGTTTTCCACTGATGCCCCAGATGCCGGACTTGTGGAGGTAAATCGAACAGGCTTTGTTATGAAGAAATAGCCTGGTTGTAAGCTTTTCCGGGGGTGTGGTTAAGTTGAATTGCGAAAGGCATCCTGTTCAGTCAACAGTTGGTAGATGTCTCGAATGCGGGAGAGATATCTGCCCGGATTGTATCTCCGAGACGGGTGATGTTTTGAGGTGCCCTGAGTGTTTCTCGAGGGAAGTTGAGCGCATAAGGGAGATGATGGGAGCTGGAGTAAAAAAAGCACCCCGCACGAAACCAGAAAAAGCGCCCAAGCCCTCAAAGGGAAAAGTTTTCAGGCTAAAGGGGAAGAAGGCTGAGGTGGAGGAGCCGCCCCCAATGTCTCCTCAGACGCAGCCTTCAGATGAGCCTCCGGAGTTTGTCGAGGCGCCAAAAATGGTTGTTGCGAAGCCCGAAGAGGAGATGGAGGAGTTGACTGCGGGGCCCGTTGCGGAACCCCCCGAACCCTGGGAGACCATTGAAGCGATTGCGGTTGAAGAAGAAACTAAGGGGAAAAAGGCTGTTCCTGCCATTGAAGCGCGGGAGGTCGTGCCAAGCCCGCCGGTTGAAGAGGTTGTTTTTTCTGCGGCTCCAACCGCTGATTTTACGGAATTGATCTCCGAAGAAGTTCCGGAAGAAGAATTGATTGAAACTCCTGCTCCGCCGATAGCCCCTCCAGTGGAGGAAGCGGTTTCGGAAACTGTGCCTCCTCCAGTAGAACCTGCTTTGCCGGAATCACACGCTGTTGAAGCCGCAGCAGAGAAAAAGAAGGAGGGAGAACAGCCAACCCGGGCGAAAAGAGAGAAGCCGCCCAAAGAGAGGAAAATAAAGATATTCGCAAGAAAGGATAAGAAAGCCGAACCAGAATTAGTGGTGCCACCAGCTGCGCAGGTTCCTGCTGAAAAGGCTTCGGTTCGTGGCGCTGAAACCATGGTGAAGAAGCCAGGTTTTGAGGAAGTGCCCAGAGTGATTACGCCAGGGATATCTCCTCCTGAAGAAGAGGGAACGCCGCAATTTTTTAAGGAACCACCCGCGGAGGTAGAAAAACCTCGTGAAAAGAAAAAATTGTTCGGCCGAAAGAGAAAGGAGAAGCCTGCGAAGACGTCGGTTGCCGAAATTGAAACTGTTGCTCTGGCTGATTTAGAAACCGGCCCACCAGCCGGCGTTGAGATTCCAGAAGAATTGCCTCCGAAAATGGTAGAAGGCGGGGCTGAGGTTGATGTTAATGAGTTCGGGATACCTTTGAAAAAGAAAATCAAACAGAGAAAAAAGCCTGTGTCCCTGAAAAAACGGGGCCTTTTCCGCAAAAAGGTTGAGCGACAGTTGCCTCCTTCACCTCCTGAAGTCTATGATGAGCCTCCTGTAAGTCCAATCCCGGAAGCACCCCCGCCGGTGTTGGAGGAAGAGGTTCCGCCTGTTTACGAGGGTGAAATTCAGCCGCCAGTGGAGCCCCCTGAGATAAGCGAGGATATCGCTCCCCCGGAATATCTTGAAGATAAAACTGGTTTCACCAAGAAGGAAGAATTTCTTGGAGAGCCGCCTGTTTATGAAGAAGTGCCCGAACCGGTAGAACAAGTTCCGCAAGAACCCGTGGAAGTAACAGATTTCTACTTCGAAGAAAAAAGCGCAGCAGAACGAATTTCTTTCGAGCCGCGCGGGGAGGGATCAGGGGCGGAGGCAGGCACGAAGGTCGGCGAGATAGAGGAACGTGCGCTTCAACCGGAGAAGACGGATTATGGGTGGTCATTCGATGAAAGGCCTCTATCCAGGGAGGAGGGAGTTTCGCCATCGGCTGGAGTTGAGCTAATTGAGGAGCTACCGGAGCGCCTTGATGAACGGGAAGGTTCAGCAGGGAGTATCGAGGATTCTGAAAGGGAAAATAAGAGCCCCGAGCTTGAAGAAGATCTTGATTCGTTCTTCTTTGAGGAAGAAAAGGGAAAAGAAGATCACGGGGGGCGAGAAGACAGAAGTTCCTTCTGGGATTGACGTGGACAGTTCTCAAAGTGCCGGAGAAGAATCCATTAGATTTGTCAGAATAAGGATAAAAAAATTTTTTAGCGGCGCTTCCCTTACTTTTTATTTTTACTTCGCTGCTATCGCTTTAACTGTCTCTGTTTTCTTTTTCCTTTCTTTCGTCTTTTTCAGAAGTATATCTCGCCCGAAGGAAGAGCCAACGCCAGCTGTAAGTCTGGATATCAGGAGTTTTTTTCTGAAAGGGAGATACCGGGCGCCTGATGCTGAGAACCCATCAATTATTGCTCAGAAGCATCTCGAGCTTACCAGAAAGAAAAAATTTAAAAGTGCGTATAACTTTCTTTCGGTTTCTCTAAAAAAGAAGTTATCGATCCAGGAATTCATCCAAAATTACAAAGACAACGGCCTGCTCTTAACGCATGTGAAAGCCTACGAATTCCCGGAATACAAAATTGCGGGCGATCGCGCCACCGTTTACGGCAAAATTATATATGAAACAGGGGAAGCCTCCAGCGTGAAAACTTGCCTTCGTTTCGAAAACGGGTCCTGGAAAATATCATCTCTCCTTATATGGATAAAATGAATTGACCATGCCAAATCGGCAAACCGTGCGATTTTTACTTCATTTGAGTTAAAAGCCATGGCTATAATGGATGAAGTTTTGCAAGAAGGCGATTCAAAAAGTACGCGATTCTTTGATATCCCGAACGGGGTCAGGGAAGAGTTTCCCTTTCTTGAAGAACCCAACGCTTCCGATATCCGCATAATTGCCAGACAGTTGGGTCGCAAACCGATAGGGGTTGTGTTTGTTGCTGCCAGATGTGTTCATAGCAGGCCATGCGTGATACTAACTATTCCGCTAGAGAAGAGGGGTAAAAGAATTGTCCCACCTTTATGGTTGACGTGTCCGGCAGCGTGCAAGACCGCGGCATCACTCGAAAGCTCCGGCGAAATCAGGAAGCTTGCGTGTACGCTTCGCATGCGATTT
>JACVIW010000122.1 GCA_015711695.1 Candidatus Geohydrothermomicrobium daggyaiense | reverse complement strand
CAAGCACAATGCGATTCTCTATTCCGGTGTCCATCCTGGACCGCGCCAATGCCCGCGAGGGCAGCTCCCCCACCGCCGCGCTCGGCGTACGCGAGACAGCCCAGGTGCGGGAGACCATCGCCAGCCTGCGTGATCGCGGAAAGACCGTCCTGGATATCTTGCTCGAATGAGGGGTCATCTTCCTCAATCCCGAGCTTGTTCATTTCCTCCAGTTCAAAGATACGGTCGGCTATTCTGTCGTATCTTGAAACCTCTTCCTCATACCGAGAAAGCAGGGCCATTTTCCGCCTGGCCCTCTCCTGATCTTCCCAGAACCCTGGTAAAGAAGCTTCGCGCCTTAAGACTTCCAGCTCCGAGCGCGCCTTGTCCAATTCAAAGGTAATCACCTATTTTCTTTAATGCCATCTTTAAATCCTCAATCTCATCAGTATAATCAGCTACCAAACTCCTCCCCTTTCGCCATACAACACTTCTTGTATTTTTTCCCGCTCCCGCACGGGCAGGGATCATTCCTCCCAATCTTGGAACTCTTTCTCTGTTCGACTTTTGGCTCATCTTCCAATCCTGCGCTTTCAATGAGTCTCACTGGAGGCCGATCATCGATTCGAACGAGTTGGGCATGAAATATGTACCGCGAAAACTCCTCCTTAATAGCCTCGGTAATAGCCTGAAACATTTCGAACGCTTCCGTCTGGTAAGCAACAAGTGGATCTCTTCCCGCGATTGTCCTTAAGCCTATACCTTCCCGGAGGTAATCAAGCTCGTAGAGGTGTTCGCGCCATTTATTATCAAGGACTTCGAGAATCACGTATCGTTCGAGCTCCCTGAGCGCTTCCTCACCAAGTTCTTCCTCCCTTCGCTCGTATGCAGAAATAGCGTCGGAGCGTATCAACTCGAAAAGCTCGTCCTGGGTCAGGCGAGGGACATCAAGTTCATCAATTGAGACGCTTACCGGGTATATCTGGGAAAGGTAAGTGAAAAGACCCTGTATGTCCCACTCCTCTGGAAAGACTCTTGGATCAGTATACATCTGGACCGCTTTGTATAAAGTATCCTCAATCCACTGTAGCGCAACTTCCTTGAAGTTTTTGCCCTCAAGAAGCCTGTCACGCTCGGAGTAAATTATTTCCCTCTGCCTGTTCATAACATCGTCGTACTTCAGAAGGTTTTTGCGTATCTCGAAGTTCTGCGCCTCAACCTGCTTCTGCGCAGACTCAATCGCTTTTGTCACCAGGCTGTGCTCGATGGGCATATCCTCGGGAAACCGGAATCTTTCCATCAATCCGGCTATAGCCTGGGAAGCAAATCGCCTCATCAGGTCATCCTCGAGCGAAAGATAAAACCGTGAAACGCCAGGATCTCCCTGCCTGCCAGCTCTCCCTCTGAGCTGGTTATCGATCCTTCTTGCCTCGTGACGCTCGGTTCCAATTACCTTCAATCCGCCAAGCTCGGCAACTCCTTCGCCAAGTTTTATGTCCGTGCCGCGACCCGCCATATTTGTCGCGATTGTGACTGCATGTTTTTGCCCGGCACGGGCGATAATTTCCGCTTCCCGCTCGTGGTGCTTTGCATTCAGGACTTCATGCGGAATCCCCCGTTTCTTCAGCATCCTGGAAAGCCTTTCGGACTTCTCAATGGAAACCGTGCCAACAAGCACCGGCTGTCCTCTCGAATAGCACTCCTCAATGTCCCTTACAACCGCTTCGAACTTTGCCCTCTCTGTTTTATAAATCAAGTCTGGAAGATCTTCCCTGATCATCGGTTTGTTAGTGGGTATCACAACCGTCTCGAGTCCATAGGTGTGCTGAAACTCATCCGCCTCCGTCGCAGCTGTCCCGGTCATGCCAGCAAGTTTTTCGTACATGCGAAAGTAGTTCTGAAAAGTGATGGTGGCAAGAGTCTGATTCTCCTCCCGCACCTTCACCCCTTCTTTCGCCTCAATACCCTGGTGGATCCCATCGGAGTACCTTCTGCCTGGCATTAGTCGACCGGTGAACTCATCAACTATGATCACCTCTCCATTCTTGACAATGTAATCAACTTCGTTTTTGAACAACTCTTTTGCCTTGATCGCCACCTCGAGGTGATGAACCAGGTTTGCGTGAACATTGTCGTAAAGATTGTCAATCCCGAGTATCTCTTCAACACGTTTTACGCCCTCTTCCGTGACCGCGACGGTGCGCAATTTTTCGTCAACCTCGTAGTCCCGGTCCCGCTTTAGCTTGCGGGCTATTTGGGCGAACTCCCTGTACCACTTAATCGACTCAGTCGCCGGACCGCTTATTATCAGGGGTGTCCTTGCCTCGTCAATCAGGATACTGTCAACCTCATCTACTATTGCGTAGAAATGGCCTCGCTGCACCTTCTGGTCGAGTGAAGTAACCATGTTGTCTCGGAGATAGTCAAAACCGAACTCATTGTTTGTCCCGTATGTCACGTCCGCAGCGTAAGCCTTCCGGCGCTCCGAGG
Source organism: Candidatus Geohydrothermomicrobium daggyaiense (assembly GCA_015711695.1). Classification (GTDB taxonomy): domain Bacteria; phylum Actinomycetota; class Geothermincolia; order Fen-727; family JACVIW01; genus Geohydrothermomicrobium; species Geohydrothermomicrobium daggyaiense. Next base: position 4,669 of record JACVIW010000122.1, on the reverse strand, counting down.
CTTCCATGTGAGCCTGTATTAAACCTACTTCCATCCCCAGAAAACGGTAAATCACGCCCATCCACTCGCTGTCTCTCTTCGCGAGGTAATCGTTGACAGTCACAACGTGAACGCCTTTTTTCTCGAAATGGTTGAGATACACGGGAAGAGTAGCGACAAGTGTCTTTCCCTCGCCAGTCTTCATTTCGGCGATCTTGCCCTGATGAAGCACGATGCCGCCCATAAGCTGAACATCGAAGTGACGCTCACCAAGTTTCCTGCGCGCGACTTCCCTGACAACCGCGAAGGCCTCCGGGAGCATCTCATCAAGAGATTCCCCGGCGTCATGGCGGCTCTTAAACTCATGTGTCTTCGCGGCAAGTCTCTCGTCGGAAAGTTTCTCTATTTCCGGTTCAAGTGCGTTAATGCGGGCGACCGTTTGTTCTAATTGCTTGATCTTCCTGCTCTCTCCCAGACGGAGAGCCTTTTGGATTCCCTTTATCAAACCATTCAACACCTTCTTCTCTTAATCTTGAAATGACGCGGCTCATCGCTCTTAGAACCTTGCTTTCATATTTCGTTCCACGCTCAAGATTCATTTCTGTCATAGCCTGCGAGGGCGTCATGGGCTCTCGCGATTCCCCTCCTGTTACGAGCAAATCGAAATCCTCCACCGCTTTCAGAATTCCAGCGCCGGCGCTCACGACTTTTCTCTTTGAGGGGTCAGCAATTCTCTCCGCCAGACCCTCTCTGCCCTTGAGTATCTCGGACGCCGTCGTAAGATAATCAACCCTGGAAAGCACTCTCGCGCTCTGCGGGTAGGTCGAGCGAACCTCTCCCTCAACATCCACGGTGGTTTTTCTGTCAGTTATAGTCCCCACCTCGTGTAGGTAAGCGGCGTATTCAACCTGAGTCACGTCTTCGGGGGATAAACCCAGCTCCCTCGCTATAGAACCTGCAAGCCAGGCAACCCTCGAGGCGTGACCTTCCTGAAGCGCTCCGGTTTTTTCCGGCACGGTAGCAAGAGCACGCACAGTCTCCAGAAGGTACATGTCTGTTTCGGCAAGTCTGTTATAGGCGAAATAGAGCACGAAAAGCAGTATAAGAGCGAAAAGAGATGACCACTTACCAATTCCGACGTATAGAAGACCTCCGAAAAATCCGCATATAACCACGGCCATAAAAGGTATCCACGAGCGTCTCATCAGGCTTGAAAGATAGACACCCGTAGGAAAATAACCTTCCTGTGAGAGGCTCAAGGCAGTTCCCAGCAACTGAAATAAATACATCACCAAAGAAGCAAGTCCGGCGGCGATGAGCAAACCGGGCCAGTAGTTTCCATTGAACTCTGGCGTCCTCGGAAGTAAATCCACAATACCGTGGAAGAGAAGCACGCTCAATCCAACACCGGAAAAATCAATCGCCATTCTCGTATATTCGTCCCTGTTCATTCGCCCATCAAGCACGTACATTACCACTTCGGCAATAGACCCTATGAGAAAGATCCAGATTACCCAGACAGGAGCCATGGGAGCCTTTAAAACAGACCTTTTCGCATACCCCAGCCCCGATGCGATAAGCGCAGCGATAAGAATAGCGAAACCAAGCTTTATATCTCCGCCCCCTTTCAGCTTTAACCTGAACTGCTGGGTAACCAAAAAAAGCGCAAGAAAGAACCAGAAACCCCAGTGAATATCAGCAAGTCTGGTGAAGCGAATTGTGAGTCCAAGAGTAACCGCCGCAGCCAAAGCGACCAGGATCCATAGGAATCTCGCTCCGCTCTCAATCCCACTTCCAGCACCCGGTACCTTTCTTTTCGCGGGTCGAACTCTTACCCTCCGAGCCGGAATTTCCAGATCAATACTCTCATCCCTCTCGGGCGGAACTTCATTTTCCTCGCTCTTCTGAACTTCAGGAAGCCCTTTCTCGAAGAACTCCTCGCCCTTAAGCGAACTCAAACCAGTTTCGACAGTGTATCTGTCATGACCATGGTTTTTGTCCTCGAGTTCCCCAAGTGGGCGGGATGAAGTTACTCTACTCCGAGCTGTTCTCTCTCTTGCCGCTTTCCTTCTTTTCTTTACCGACCTTTCTTTCCTCAGTTTCAAATGTTCTCCTTTTTCTTTTACCGAGGATTGTCTTTATTTTCCATTCGTGAACATCCTTTTCAATCCTGTCTGGCGTCAGGAGATACGCTCCAGGCTCAGGCGGGTTATTCCTTTTTGCCTCCGGCTCAGCCACAACTTCCTCGAAAATTCCCTCTCCAGATTCCAGAGTCTGTTGCGGCTTATGAGTCGCTTGAACAGAATCTCGCGCAGCGTCTGAAGGCTCTTCGATCTCCTCTTCAAGAGCGCCCTCCCATATTCCCCTTTTCAAGGCAACCCGAACAAAGGCATCAACGACTTCAGGATCAAACTGAATACCCTTGCTTCTTACAATCTCCGAGACCGCGGCTTGAGCGCTTAGCCCCTTCCTGTAAGGGCTTGGCCGCTGCATTGCATCGAACGCGTCAGCAACCGCCAGTATCCTCGCGCCGTGTGGTATGGTCTCTCCAGAGATACCATCAGGATAACCGCAACCATCAGTCGTCTCATGATGATGTATGACCGCAAAGCTCACTCCAGCAAGGGATTTTTCTCCGGAAAGGATAGATGCGCTAACCTCCGGATGTCTCTTTATCTGTTCATACTCCCCGGGATCAAGCATCCCCGGTTTATTAATCAATTCTGAATCCACAGAGATTTTTCCAACGTCATGAAAGAGTGCCGCAATTTTTAAGAAATGCAAATCATCATCACTTAAATCCATCTCTTCGCCAATCGCCACTGCGATCTCAGCAACTCCAGCGCTGTGACCCTCAACCAGCGAAGGCGCAGATTCAAGAGCTTCGATTACCGCAACTGCGGTTTGGTCGCATACGTCCTGCATCCTGGCATACCTAGTATAGACAACTCTAATCCCGATCAGAAGGGTGGCAAGAAGCGCAACGGACGTGAACTGAACCCTCGAATAAGCAATCGCGGCAAGAAACCCGATTCCGGAATAAAGCAGATACCCGGGGAAGAGAGCGAGCATCCTGCGCTCCCAGAACCGGAGAGTCCTCATTTTTTCTTTTCTGGCGAGCGCCGCCGCGATGAACACAGTATTGATAACAAAGAATACCACAGTGGCTAACAACCAGGGGAGAACCACTTTTCCCCCCTGATTGCTGTGTATTGCGTTGAGAATGTCGAAACTTTCACGTTTAAGAAGTACGCGACCTCCAGTGTGGCCGAAAACCAGTGCCGCGCACCCCGCACTTACAACGTATTGTGCCGTGTTGAACATGACCCTTTTTAAATCCTCGCGACCGGCTTCATATATAAACGCAGGGATGCCAAAAAGTGGAATAACTGCGGCGCCAAGAGGTCCGGTGTGCATAATGGCGATCATCACAACAAAAAGAGCAAGCGAAATTCGCCCTTTCGGCCTTAAAGGAATTGCGAAAAGTTCAGAGGCGAGAAAAGTAAGCCCAAGGAGAACTGTTGGCACAGGCGCCTCAACTTTCGTGTCAAGCGCGGATAAGACAAGGATCAGAACAGCGAATATTGCAGCGATCAATAACAGCCTATCGGACAAACATTCTCGATAAAGAGAATGCGCGCTCCCTCTGCTCTCCCCTCCGCCAGGCGCGTGCGTCCCGCCTTTTTCCCCGCCGGCGGAAGAACTGCTGGCATCTGGGGTCTCTTCTACCATCTGACTCCAGCACCCCCGGTGAGAAAAAGTCGAGCAGAATATTTTACGATGTTTTTCAAAAAAGCAAACAACTCAATTCCTCCAGACACCTACCCAGACGCACCACAAAAATCTTACCGCGACGTTTCGATAAGACCGTACTCTCCATCCTTCCGCTTGTATACAACATTTACTCTGTCTGTCGCCTCATCGGTGAATATGAAGAAATCGTGACCGAGCATCTCCATTTGAAGCGCAGCTTCCTCAGGCGACATCGGCTTAAGACCTATCGACTTCTTTCGGACGATTCTCGGGTATCCTGGCTCGCCTTCCCTTATTATTACTGCTCTCCCTCGCAGGGCGCTGTCTTGAGCCTGAGTTCTATCTATCCTTTTCCCGTGAAATTTCTTTATCTGCCTGAGAAGCTTAAGCACGGCTTTGTCTATGGCCACATACATGTCCCCATCCCGTTCAGTAGCCCTGATCATGGGACCGTCTCCAGTTACTGTAAGCTCCGCTATCTGGTTTTTCTTTATCCTCGGGTTTTTTTCGACAATGAGCTTGACCTCAATTTCTTTGAAGCCGAGTCCAAGCTTCTCGACCCTCGATACTTTTGATTCAGCATGAGACCTTAGTGCGTCCGTCACATCGATATTCTTGCCCTTTATGACTACTTGCAACCCATCCTCCCGATACTCTATTCTTCTCGCCCACTTTTAACCAGCCCGTGCGCTTTTCCAATATTTACGTTATAAAACCATAGTTGATTTCACAACCCTGTCGGGGCAATCCAGGATTAAGGCGCAGCGAAGAACTTCCCTCTCAGCTTTCCTTTACCACGTTGGTTGCCTTAGGACCTTTGTCGCCAATTACCACATCAAACGTTACGGAGTCTCCCTCACTCAGCGTTTTGAATCCCTCGGAGACAATGTCGGTGTAATGCACGAAGACATCCTCACCAGTTCGTCTCTCGATAAAA
>JACVIW010000121.1 GCA_015711695.1 Candidatus Geohydrothermomicrobium daggyaiense | reverse complement strand
CTCTTTGGACTGCTTTTGGCCGGTCATCGCCCCGTGATGCCTGAAGTGGTCAATTCCCTGAATATGCGGTGTGGAGTATCTTACATATTCATGCCCGAGTTGAACGCCGGGAGGCTTGTCGCTCAAACTGGCTTGAGCAAAGCTACTGTGCCTGGGACGATTGACGGGAGCAGGAATATTTTCCCGGCGTCTGCTGTCTACGCCGATGAGGTTCAGGCCGCTTCCCTATTTACCCCGATGTATGAGGAGTCCAGGGACGTAATGTTGCGTGAAAATCTAAAGGGGCTTCTCGCTGTTCCGGTTAAACCAAAAGGTTACCCCGCCGGTCTCATCGTCCTCGGTCATGATAAAGACGAGGAAGAGCTAAGCGCTTATGGGGGCTTACTTTCACCTTGCGTCGAGGCTATAGAACTTTGCGCGGAGAACGTTTTCTTGCGCTTTCGGGCAGAGTCTCGCGCCAGGGAGATTGAGTCATACTACAGAGTGGCGAAGACTTTTTCTGAAACCCAGAGCATTAAAGACACCCTAAGCATAATGGCAAGGGAAATATCTAAAATCCTCAAGCCTGACATTTGCTCCGTTTATCTCTATGACGAGAGATCAGAGCAACTCGAACTTGAAGCCGTCGTGGGTTTATCAGCTGATGAAGCGAGAGATTCTCCACTTCTAACACTTACCGATTTCAAAAGCGTGGTCTTTCATGGCTCCGAGCCCCTTGTGCTGGGCGACACCGATACCGGACAGACTCTTCCTGATTATGTGGAGCAAACGCAGGGCATAAGGACGCGGGTTATGGCGCCGCTGATATTAGGTGGGAAAACTCTTGGTGTTCTTGTTCTGGATGAGAAAAGGAAGCGTGTTTATTCTTCAGATGAATTGAAAATGATTTCCGCATTCGCTGCGGAAGCATCTTCGGTGCTTCATGGCGCTTCTCTTATAGAAAAGATAAGGGCTTCAGAGGAAAAATACCGCACGCTCGTCGAGCTTTCTCGCGATCCCGTGGTTATGGTCGATGGCACCGGGAGAATAATCTTCACTAACAGCGCCGGGAAATCCCTTGTTCAGAAGAACATAGATGAAATTATCGGGACGAATATTCTTCAGTACGTTGCCCCCGATGAGGTGGAGGTGGTAGCCGCGGCTCTCCGGGAGGTAGCCTACGGCAAGAGGGAATGGGAACAGCGCGACATCAGGGCGCTTATAAACAACGAGGAGAGGATTTTCGAAGTAACCGCTTCCCTTCTGCAGGGAAAGGGAGAGGAAGCCCAGCTTATGCTTATGCTGAGGGACATTACAGAGCGTGAGCGCACATTGCTCAAGCTCAAGGAGTCCGAGGAAAGGTACAGGACTCTTATTGAGCGCGCGGGAGAGGCGGTTATTGTCGCGGACAGGGAAGGAAAAATAAGTTTCGCCAACAATGCCGCATCGGAAATGTTTGAAATACCTCGGGAGGATTTTCTCGGCTCAAGCGCATTTAGTCTCGTCCATCCCGATGATAGGGAAAGGGTTAGGGCTGATTACGAACATAACTGGCAACGCGGCGCATCCGTTAGCGCTTATCGGGTAAGAGCTCTAAGAAGGGATGGGGATGAATTCTTTGTCGAGGTTAATTCCGCGTTCCTTACCGATCTGGATGGAGAAACGAGGAAAATCCTCCTTATCAGGGACATGACTGATAAGGCTCAGATGGAAAGGGAGCGGGAGCGAAGGTTGAAGGCTCATGAGATTGTCTCGAACCTCGCGGAAAAGTTTGTTGCAATGGAAAACCTGAATGATTCAATCGCGGTGGCGGTCAGGGATGTTGCTGAATTTGTTCGAGCGGATAGGGGCTACTGGGCAGAAGTAAGACGCGAGCCTTTGAGCGCGGCTTGCAAGTTTGAATGGACGGCAGTAGGAATAGAACGGGTTTTGGTGACGGAAAAAGGCTCGGAGGTTTTGTATCCGTCTGTTTTAGAACACGCTTCCTTTGGAGCGGGAAGGGTTTTAACTGGCAGCGTGGAAGACATCGAAAATCCGCTTGAAAGAAAAGATTACGTGCGCAGGGGAGCAAAAACGTTCGCGCTTATCCCGGTTTTTTGCGGCGATGAGATTACCGGTTTCGTTGCTTTTGAGAGAACAAGAGAGTCTCGGGATTGGGACGAGGTTGAAAAAGATTTAATGGGTCGCCTCGGTGAAACGCTCTCGTTTGCATACGAAAGGGAAAAATGGGTTTCCGAAATTAGAGAGAGCGAGAATTTCAGGGCAAGGATAGAGCAGAGTATTGCTGAGGTTTTGATAGTTCTGCGTAACGGGGTAATAGTATGGACAAATGAAAGAGTCAAGGACATTTACGGCTATGAGCCCGAAGAAATTATCGGGCGCACTCCCGAGTTCCTCTTCGAGAAACCGGAGCGGTTTGAAGAGTTCGCCCGTGAAGCAGTTGAAGTGATGTTCAAAGAAGGCAAACTGAGGAGCGAGGAAAGAGGAAGAAAAAAAGACGGGACCTCAATTGACGTGTATGTGACTGTCACTTCTCTCGGGAGCGCGGGAGCCGAAAGAGGCGAGTTGCTGGTCACTGTGGAGGATATAACGGAGAGGAAAAAAGCCCAGCGCGAAACCGAGATGGCGCTCGAAGCTTATTCCACGATCTTTGCAACCGCGAAAGACGCTCTTTTTGTTCACAATCTCGAGGGAAACATTCTTGACGCCAATGAAATGGCGACCGGGCTAACCGGCTATGAGTACGGTGAATTGCTCAGCATGAACGTAAAGGATCTTGTGAGTCCGGAAAAAGTGGCTGAACTTTATTCCGAGAGATTGAGGGAGGTTCTAAGAAACGGAAGCACCGCGTTCCAGTTCGTTATTCAGACGAAATCGGGGGACAGGATTCCGGCTGAAGCGGAGGCAAGGCTTACCACTATCTGGGGAGAAACAGTCATTATCTCCAGTGTCAGGGATATAAGGGAGAGAGTGAAGGCGGAGCTGGAGGCGGAGAAAAGGATGGTACAACTTGAGATCCTCAACGAACTTATGAGAGCCGCCACGTCCACAATGGACCTTGAGGTAACAGGCGCGTCCATATGTGAGGTTATGATAAATAATAGTGAAGCCGATGATGGCGCTCTTTTAATGATGCACTACGATGAGAGCAAGATCAGCGCGGTCGTGCCTCACGGGAGCGCGATCAAATACCCCCCCTCGCTTTCAGGCGTGGCGCACATCAATTCTTTCGGTGCGCTTATTGAAGAAGCGGGCGAGGCGCTAATCATTGAAGCCGCCTCTTTTTCTCCTGGAACGATCTATCACGACATTTTAAGCCCGTTTTATCGCGAAAGCTTTGCTGAAGTACTTGTTGTGCCTTTGAAAAGCGGCGATAGGCCGGTTGGGTTGATACTGCTTGGTGCGAGAAAAATCGGGGCTTTTCATGCCGAAGATTTCCCGCTTTATGAGGCTATTGGAAGAGAGATAGGAATAGCCATTGACAATCTTCTCGTTTACATAAGGCTTTATAACGAGCACGAAAGGCTTTCTGCTCTTTTGAGGAGCGCCCAGCACATATCCGGCGAAGCAGAACTCCGCGCGGTGCTCAAAGCAACTGTTGAAGACGCGGCATTCACAGTGGGCGCGAACGCCGCGCTCATAGCGATGAAGAAGGATGACAGTTTTTATCTCTTCCCTGCAACCGCTGGGGATGTGAGTGTTTTGAACCTGACGGAACTGAGCGCACCTGTTGATTGCGGGATCGGAGTTGAGGCTCTGACGATGGGAAGGGCGCTTTCTGCGGGGTGGGAAACCGCTGATTTGCCCGAAATCAAAGATGAACTTCTCAGGAAAATTGGAACCCGTACAGCCGTGGCAGTCCCGCTAATTTCCGGAAAAAATGCCCTCGGGTTCCTGCTTGTCTGCGACCCCGCAGGTGGGCGTGAGGTCAGCCCTGAGGATATAAGGCTTCTCGAAGCGCTGGGAAGGCAGGCCGCTGTCGCCATCGAGAAGGCGAGGCTTCTCGATGATGCGAGGAAGAACCTTGAGGCACTTGAGAACGCAAACAGGGAACTTATGTCGCTCGACAGGATGAAATCAGAGTTTGTCTCAACCGTTTCGCACGAACTTAGAGCACCGCTTGCCGTGATCGGCGGGTTCGCCAAGACTCTAGTTGAGCATTTCGACAAAATTGACCGTGAGACGGAGAGGGAATCCATTGAGATCATACTTAACAAAACGCGCGCGCTGGAAGAGCTTGTGGAAAACCTTCTTGATATGTCGAGGCTTGAGGGAGGAAGGCTTGAGGTTGAGATAGAGCCCATCGACATAGTTGCTGTGTGCGACCAGATTAAAAAAGACCAGGATCGAGTTCTTGAAACCCATGAGATCATTCTCGATGCTCCCGAGGAAGGAGTTGTTGTCCTTGCTGACCGGGATAAAGCCAGGGTCTGCGTGAACAATCTCGTGAGCAACGCGGTTAAGTTTTCTCCCGGCGGCGGAAGGGTTATTATCAGGGTCTCGCGAAAGGAAGGATTTGCCGAGATCAGCGTCTCGGATAACGGTATCGGAATACCGCCGGAAGAACAGGAAAAGATATTCGACAAGTTCTATCAGGTGGAAAGCGGCGAAACGAGGGGATTTCCAGGCTCTGGACTCGGGCTTCACATAACGCGTGAACTCGTTCGCGCCATGGGTGGAGATATTTGGGTTAAAAGCAAGCCTGGTGAGGGTTCAACATTCACTTTCACGCTGCCGCTATCGCAATAAGGTTGACTTTCTCATTCGGTGGAGGTCTGCGAAATACCTCGTTTATTTTACCCGTCAGGTGAGGCTTACGGATCTTGCCCGTGGCTTCACAGAAATATCACCCTGGGATTCAGAGCTTTTGAGATTGCTCATTTTCAAAACAATTTAAATAAGGTACAAATGTTAAGGGCATAAAAACCCCAGAACGCGGCAGGATTAAAAATTGAGAAGTTAAGCAAAAGGACGCAACCGTGTTCAGGTTCAGGCAAATCGAGCATACCGCAGATCTGGGCATTGAGGTTGAGGCGGACACACTTGAACAGTTGTTCGAGGGCGCGGCATCCGCTATGGCTTTCTTGTTGGCTGATATAGAATTGGTGCGCTGCGCTGAGGAAAAAGAGCTTTTTATAAACGCCTTTGATCTTTCTGAGATGATGTTCAGATGGCTTAATGAATTGCTTTTTCTATTCGAAACGGAGCAGTTTTTGTTTAGATATTTTCAAGTAAGCAGGATTGAGGGCGGAAATCTCGAAGCAAAAATATTCGGGGAAAAATTCGACCCTGGAAGGCACGTTATTTTTGAGGAAATAAAAGCAGCGACCTACCACATGATGGAGGTCTCGAAGAAGAACAGCAAATGGTTCGCCAGGGTCATCTTTGATGTGTGAGCGCCGGCTGCCTGCGCCGCACTTCCCTTTTTGACGCTTGTTTTTGGCGCCGGCAGCTGGGCTTGTCCAAAAACCTTTACAAAGCCTTTTCAATCGCCGTGGAGAAAACGCGCTGAATAGAATAAGACCGGGCGGTGATAACAATGCGGGAAAAAATTACGAAAGCAGGAGAGTTCAAGTGGGTTTTGGGAAAGGATTTTAAACACGGGATGCGGGTCCCGGGGGTGGTGTTCGCTGACGATGAACTAATCGCTCAGGCTGAGAGGGATAAGGCGCTCGAGCAGGTGGCGAATGTCGCGTTTCTACCAGGTATCGTGAAGAATTCGCTGGCGATGCCAGATATTCACTGGGGATATGGGTTTCCCATTGGCGGCGTGGCGGCTTTCGCTGAAGATGGCGTTATTTCCCCAGGCGGCGTTGGGTTTGACATTTCATGCGGAGTGAGACTTTTAAAGACCAGCCTGAGCGAAAAGGACATCAGAAAAAGATTTGAGGACCTTATGGGCATTCTTGAAGCCAGCATACCCAAAGGTCTCGGCAAGCGGGGAAAGATAAAAACCCCTGAGGACCTTTTGAAAAAAGTCTTTAAGGGGGGCGCGAAAGCGGTTGTGGCTATGGGCTACGGGCGAGAAGATGACCTGGAACGCATAGAGCGTGGGGGTGTTTATCCCGGCGCTGACCCCTCGAAGGTAAGCCCTAAGGCGTACGAGAGGGGCAAAGACCAGCTGGGAACTCTTGGTTCCGGCAATCACTTTCTGGAAATTCAGGTTGTGGAGAGAATCTTCTTGCCGGAAGTGGCAAAAAAGTTCGGCATTTTCGAGGGACAGATAACCGTCATGATCCATTCCGGTTCGCGTGGGGTGGGGCATCAGATATGCACTGACTATCTCCAGGTTATGGACAGGGCTGTTCGGCGAATGGGAATAGAGCTTCCCGACAGACAGCTCGCCTGCGCTCCGCTTGGCTCAAAAGAAGCCGAGGATTATTTCGCAGCCCTTACGTGTGCGGTCAATTACGCTATAGGAAACAGGCAGGCTCTGATGCACTGGGTGCGTCACTCATTCGAGAGGCATTTTCGTTCTCCCGAAAAGAAACTCGGCATGGACCTCCTCTATGATGTTTCGCATAACATTGCGAGAATGGAATATCATGAGATTGACGGCAAAGAATTCCTCCTTTGCGTCCACAGAAAGGGTGCCACGGCGTCCTTCCCTCCCCGTCATCCAGAACTGCCCCCTCTGTTTGTCGAAACGGGGCAGCCAGTAATAATACCTGGAGACATGGGAACAAATTCCTACATTCTTGTTGGGACAAAAGAGGCTATGACTGAAAGTTTTGGATCTACATGTCACGGGGCGGGCCGGATGATGAGCAGGGCGAAAGCGAAAAAGACGATTCGGGGTAGCGAGCTTAAGAAAAGGCTCGAGACCAAGGGGATTATCGTTCTGGCTGAAAAAGAGTCGCTTCTGGCGGAGGAAGCCCCTGAGGCTTACAAGGATGTTTCGCGCGTGGTGGACGTCTGCGAGGGCGCCGGGCTCTCCAAAAAAGTGGCAATGCTTCGTCCGATTGCGGTGCTCAAAGGATAAAGGATAACCTCTGGTGGTTACAGGTGGGATGTGGAGAAAAGTGATTGGTGACTGCAGATTGAAAGCAGTTCCAGTTTATGATTTGGGATGTTTTAATGGGATGCGTCGCGCACAGCTTGTTTGACGGCGTGCAAGTCATTTCTTCGGATGTATAAAGCGGCGGATTTGCGCCCTGAGCTTCGAGCCAGATGTTTAATTAAGCGAAAGCTTTTATATTTTGTT
>JACVIW010000120.1 GCA_015711695.1 Candidatus Geohydrothermomicrobium daggyaiense | reverse complement strand
ATAATGCAAGGAATAAAGATTCCACCGGATATCAGCGTGACCGAGCCTTTTGGGAAGTTTTTTAAAAAAATTCAGTGAACTTATCTCTTAAAATCTGATATCAGGCATGCACTGCAACGAATTCACCATGCAGGTCAACCTTACCCGTTATGGTTTTTAATTACGGAATCATTGACCGGACGCGAAACAAATCGAGGTTAGAAAGGCAAAACTCGAAAAACCTATTCTGACGATTCTCGCGCAATATCTTGTGTGGGAAGCAGCAGAATCGTGTCGGATAAAGAAAACTTAGATATTTTCTAACCAGACACAATTCGCGGGAGTGATTGACAGTGATATGTATAAGACAGCAAGGACGTAGAGTGGAACTGTCATATTCAAACCTATCCCTGGTAAAAGTCTTGACATAAGCACAAAATTAGGTTTAACCGCGCTGATCAGCCATCTGTCACTTCAAGCGCATCACCTGAAACGTTTTTCGACTTGTCGAGCTGAAGCAGCTGTGATATTGGGTCCCATCACCCGGATGTTCGAGGGAAATATGGCGGTCTTGTTGGGGAATCGATTTCTTCAGGGTTACGGTCACAGCGTGATTCACACAATGATCAATTCTTCCTTTGGTTTCGTTTTCCCTGTTAACTGGGGGATTGTCGAATGCCTCTCTCCGTCACTAAGAAAAAGTGAAAATTGTCGTGATTCAGGCTCTGCGCCACTCCCAGCGGTCGGGCAGAAACAGTGCAAAGAATCCGCACTGGGAAGGAACATTTTTATAGGTACGCGCTTTCAGAACTTACCGCAATAACACACTGCGACGTCCCGGCGACGATCAGCAAAGAGGCCGAACGTTTATCATAGATCTCCTCCGTCAATCGATTTTGAGCCCAAAGGATATGGCTCTTATGAGGAGAATTTCAGAACATTCAAAACCAAAAGCATTCGCAAAGCATTTCGTGCTTTCGCTTCAAAGGTCATAATAATATCCAGAATTTTTTCTGAAATTGAACGTATTATAAAATATGCAGCGGTCCGCGTTTTTCTTACCGACGGAGAAATCAAAGTTATTGATGATGAGAGAGAGAAACCGTATTCAAAGAAAAAATTAAAAAACATGCTCACCAGAGATGCTGATTAATGGACCACAAAGAATGCTCGGATATTCGCCCTACCTGGGACTCAGAATCGGCGATAAGAGATACATTTACACCGGCGACATCGTTTTGATGAATGTATGAGGCTTTTATACATAATGGACTGTTTAAAAGATTTGCTTGTTGTCTACCTGTATGAAGTCTCTCTACCCGAAACAGCGTGTATGGAATACCAGATGCGCCAAAAAAGCGCCAATAAAGAGGATTTTTTCGCCGGATCACACAAAGCTCGTTAGCATGACACTTTATTTGAAGAGTGAAACTGGAATCGCTTAAGCAATAAAAAACGGGGATTTTAAACCTGGGTATCCCACGAGCTGCTATTTTAAAAATGACATTTCTTAAATAATGGAGCGGGAAACGGGGCTCGAACCCGCGACCTCCACCTTGGCAAGGTGGCGCTCTACCAGCTGAGCTATTCCCGCTCGATGAAATTTTATGAAACGGAAAAATAGGTGTCAATAAATATGTCTCAAACAAAAACCAGATTTGAGAAAAGTTTTCGCTTTCCTGAATAAGAAACTGAGTCCAGTAGTTTGGTCTTTGGCATCTTCGATTTATCGAGACCGAGTATACAAAAATCATCTCCCGATTAATAAAATAAATCAATATTTTGTAAAAGAGGGTTCTATCAATGTAAAAATTTGAGGGTTTTTCTTATGGCGCGCGGAAAAGTCCTCGTCACAGGTGCAAGCGGTTTCCTCGGAGGATACATCTTTGAAGAGCTTCTCAGTTCAGGCTATGAACCGCGAGCAACCGATCAACCGGGATCTGATTTTTCTATTGCGGAAAAACTCGGTATCGAAATTATCCCTTCAAATCTTCTTGATTACGACTCACTAATAAAAGCTGTTAAGGGCGTTGACGCTGTTATCCGTCTCGGAGCAGTATTCAAGATAGGTAGGCAACGCCAGCTACTATTTGACGTTAACGTCCGCGGTACTGAAAACATCTGCCGTGCTGCTCTTAAACAAGGAGTAAATCGTTTTGTCCACTTCTCAACAGTAGCTGTTTACGCACATACCGAGACGCTCCCAATCGATGAGGAGAGCCCTAAAGGACCTCACGACACCTACGGTATAACTAAACTCAGGGGGAGAAAATAGCATTCAGGTACTACCACCAGGATAATCTCCCGATTATGTGCCTCAGGCCTGCCGTCGCCTATGGCCCGAGGGGAAAATACATTGCAGGTATGGTATTCGCCGGGGGTTTGATTATAAGAAACCGCGGCATAAGAACTTTCAGGCTTTTCGAAGATGGACTACATACTTCATGGGTTCACAGCGAGGACATCGCCGGTGCAGCGGTTTTTCTGCTCGATAAGGAGGAAGCAGTTGGAAAAGTTTTCAACATTTCGGATGATACGCCAGTGTACTCGAGCGATGTATTAAAAAAGCTTGAGTTATATGGTATTGAGGTCAAAGTCAAAGGGAAATACCATAAGAATCTCGCTGATTCGCTGATCAGAATCCTAGCAAAAACACCTGACTCGGTGGATATGTTTATTAACAGAAGAATCCAGAAAGTCTGGGACAAAATTGTTATCAAATATAATCTTGAGCCCGCTCTCCAACCAAGCTTCACTCACCATCTCCTGCTATTTTTCTCCAGGGACTACGTGATTTCAAACATGCGAATCAAGAATCTCGGTTACGATTTAAGAAATCCTGATTTCTTCAGGGGATTTGATGAAATCGCGGATTGGTACCGCTAAATGAGCTGGATACCCGATTTGAAGGCTCTAGTAAAAGAAACGTAAACCAGTTTTGAGGGCCTCAAATACTTTATGCACCTACGAGAATTTTTCTTTTATTCCCATAGGCTCAGACCTGTATATTCTCTCATCAAAACTCGAATAGCTCTCTGTTGCAACTCGTGTTTGACGCCCACCATAACCAAGCTCTCGACGCGAATTGAAAAGTAATTCCGGTATCCTTTTTGTGAATTTAATCAATTCACAATCCCTGCGTATTTCGATTCCTATTTTATTGCAGTTTGCTTCGACTACCCCAGATGTGAAAGTACCAGGCGAAGCTTAAACTTTTGGCGGTATGGGTTGGCAGTTGGGACATGTAGACGGAACCTCCAAGACCAACAATCAGATCACCAAAACTCGAATCATTGAAATTGCCAGACTAGCCAATCATACCGAATGCGAGAAACGGCTGGTAGATTCTGCCTCCCCAGATATTTTAAAAAATATAATTAGATGGAATCACCACATAGGCTTTAGTGCCCGGGCGAACTGTTATTCAACACCCGGAACCCCACCGATAATTCCTGTCTAAAGAGACAACATCACCACATCTATAATGTTTTTTCATTACATGAAATGTAAATTACGCTTGATGGAAGCCCAAAGCCAAAGTTGACAGGCTGTCAGGCTTTAAGTATTCCAGAGAAACACGAGCACCAACTTTTTTCAGGTTATGCAGCAACAGTTTGAGCGTCTTTAGGGTTACCCTTATCTCTCAGAGCCACGCAGGTCTGGGCTCGGTTATGTGCCCCATTCCCGGAACCGCTATAGTCGACGTAAGTTCTTTTTCAGTTATCGCATTCTCTTTTTCGTCCGTGATTGAGCAGGAGGGTATGCATGTATTCAGGTATGGGCGCTTGAAGAAAAGATATTCTTCTCCTTACCATTGAGTTAGCTTTATCAGCTCTTCTCCTTTTCCACTTGTAAGTTTATTAAGCTTCCCCGCCTCCTGTCCCGGATTAAGAAAGGGTATCCAGACCCACCCTTGTAATGATGTTAACAGTTTCGTTGTTGTCAGCTTAAGCTTCGCGGAAAATGCCAGTCATGACCCCGGGCACATATCTGTACGCCTCGTATTCGTTCGCATCCATCGTTTCCTCATTCTCATACCCGACAGGAGATCACTTTATACAATCTTCCGGCATTTCCCGGGTGAGCAAAGCAGTTAGGACAGTTGTTATATTCGACAAAACTGATAACAAGCGGAACAAATAGTTCGAGGTCGCGTGGGTGCCTGGCCCTCAAGAATCTTTACTCGAGAGCTATCGCTATTTCTTCAACAAAAGCGGGCAAAAAAAATCGTTTTGCCATCTTCTTTAGGTGACACCGGACCCTGGGGAGACCAAATTTTTGAAGCTATGAAATTAACCCCCCTTGCACTCAGAGCTCGATTTTCTCGCTAAAAGCATGAGCGAACATTTCCCAAAGATTTCCCTTCGGTTTTTTAATGGTGAGCATTCTCACCACTCCCGGGGTTGCATAGTTTTCACTCTTCTCGGCGCGGGCAGCAAGCTATGTTCAATCTGTACCCATCCATAATTTCGTCCTCGGTCGCAGTTTTTCGGGCCTTAAGGAAACAACAACGACGGGAAGGTTACCCAAAATCTCATGAGCAATTTTGATGGGAGCAGCTTTCGCAATGGCGTGATGCAAAAGCAAATCTTCCTCAGCTTCACATGTAAAATTTGAGTAACCGCCGCTTTTTTGACTACTTTTTTATCGAGAAACGTTACGTAATCCAGGCTGCTCATCCAGGCAGGATCCACGGTTAGGAAATGCCGCACTTGAATGCCTCAAAGATCCGTTGAGAGTCATTCCAGTACCCCTTTCATCGCATTCAGCCCGCTGACAACGATTTTTCTACTTCACCTCTGCTTCATCCATTATTCTTACTTTCTTGCCGGGAATTAGTATTCCAATAGTTCCTGCTCTAAGCATGAGCCATGTATTAAAGGTAAAAACCGGCGCGGTTTCGCCAAGGCATAGCCTTCTACAAATTTCCTGCCTCCCATACGTTTGAACTTTTTAATGAGATCCACGGGCATAGCGTCAGCGCCGCTCATCTAGAACTTAACTGATGTTAGTTCATTCTTCTCCGCACCAGCCTTGAGCATCATGCATACAATGCCGTTGCGCCAACAAAACCTGTTACTCTGCGCTACAAGATGACCTCCAGGACATTATCCGGCTTAAAGAATCGGTGCATGAGGATTGGCTGTCCGGATTTAATTAAGCCAATAGTAGTTAAAAACTCGAAACTCTGACACAGCGGGATTGCAAGTCAGCCCAAGATGTTTCTGCCGGATAAATCTAAGCAAATGCTTTATTCTCGTCAGGGCTTTCAGATTTTCACCCGTTATCTTCGCTGCTTTGGGCTTCGTTGTTGCTCCAGAGGTATAAGCTTTCATCACAACGTCATCCGGAATTATAATGACGCAAAAATTGACCTTTTTCGATTTCATGTCATCCTGTCGTCAGACAGAGTCAATAAAACGGCCAGAAATACGGGATTTATCAACGCAGTAAATCCAGTGATCCACTGAAGGAATTCTCTTTTTGTCCACGATATTCTATTAGTTATCAGCAGGTTCAGTAACAATGATTTTTGCGCCGATGCCCTCTCCAACATGTTGTATTTCCCCGGCCTTAATATCTTAATTGACAGTAACAACACTCCCTCACACTCCAAAAATCGCCAGTGTGAATACTTGCAGCTCATAACAATTGATGAGTGAGATGATAACCCTGTCGAACTTTCTTATCCTCACCTTTTGCGCCGTTCGTTGGCTACCAGATTAACCTGCCTTGTCAATACACCATAAACGAGGGCGTTCCCGGTGAAACCCAGGTAATACTTGGCCACGTCTGATTACAATATTAGACGATCGGTGATGTGTTTTAGATCTGCATTATCGACTAAAGACCTCACAGTTCTTCTCTTAATGAAGCTCATCCAACTGATTTATTCGACTGATTTTCCCAGCGAAAAATCGCAGAATTGGATTATGCTGATGGACCCTTCAATAATATCTCTTGAATTGGAGTTTGGTAAGTAAAAATATTCCGCAATTCAGTCCGGCTTTTGAACGATCTCTTGAAAAATCATTCGATAAAAACATTGAAGCACAATGCCAATCGAAATTTCCATTTGGTCAAAAGAAAGTCAGCGTGAACGATTTTTTCTGGAGAAAGCATTGGAAAAAGTTGCATTTTTCACAAAAACATCAAAATTTCTATGATGGAGGAAGGCGAACATCTAAAGATCAGAGGCAAAATCAAAGACCGCAGTTTCGTCGAAATAATTCATAAAATTGATCCAGCAATGGTCGTTACTCCAAGAGAAGCGTAAATCAATTAGAGATCAATGAAAAATGTCAATCTTGCAGCTTTAGAATTTTATAAGGGATTGAATACGCTTAATAAACTTTTCGGCGTGGAGAGAAGATCGGGTTTTACTCAAAAAGCGAGAAGCGCTGTTAGCTCCAATAGCGGATGGGCTCTTCTTTCTATATTTTCATTTCAAATAGTGGGCAATGTTAGTTTCAGGGACGCAGCTCTTATTCAAGAATGATAATCAGAAAAGAGAACGCCAGGCTTGCAATGATTCGTGTATATTTGGAGAATCTTGGGCTCTTCAACAGTTGTGTATTATTGCGCAAGGACGGTCTAATCAACTCATCTATATGAAAGCAAGCGGAATGCGTTAGCGGGATAAATAATACAGTTAAATACTACAACTTTAACGGAGTGATTCCGCTATATCTTACGAGCCTCTTTCTTAAGAATGATACTGACCACCGCTAATCGATTTGTCCTATCACGAGTCGCCTCAAGGAATTTCTCCATTGACCAGCGGAACTCAGCGGGAGCCGTATACTTATACATATGCTCCTCTCCCGCTATGGACTCCCCACTTACCAGTCCTAACTCAACAAGTCTGGAGAGCGGCTCGATGATGCTTGATTCTTTTCTTCCAATCTCAAGTGCTATTTCAGAGATGGAATGCTCAGAAACGGGATTCTCATGAAAATATTTGAGTAAGTCCCAGGCGGCAAATGTGTCAACGTACTTTTCAACAAATTCAAGTATATCGGGCTGTATGACAAGTTTTGCCATTTTTTGACCGCCAACCTTATCGGGCAATATCACATTGTCGGCTCCCGCTAATTTTAACTTTCGGTCGTTGGTCACCGCCGAGGCACGACTAATAATCTGAATTTTGGGGTTCATCTCCCTTGCCGTAATAACCACAAACAGATTGTCGGCATCGCTAGCCAAT
>JACVIW010000119.1 GCA_015711695.1 Candidatus Geohydrothermomicrobium daggyaiense | reverse complement strand
GCTCTTGCGTCGCGCGGGGACCCCCCGTGGGTTCTCACCCACCCTCTAAACTTTCTTTTGCGGAAAACCCTCTGGCGGAGGGGGTGGGATTCGAACCCACGTACCAGGTTTCCCCGGTAAAACGCTTAGCAGGCGTCTCCCTTATGGCCTCTCGGGCACCCCTCCAATTTTGATTATACCAAAAAACCTGACGCTCGCACTCAGGCAGGCATGAGCCGAACGGGCTTTTATTGCAACGATAATTTGGAAGTTGGATCCTTTACCGAAACATGAAATAAAATTCCAGCTAAAATTGAGAAGTCAAAGAACACCAAAACCCCCGAACTATACATCAGCTAGGATATCCATAAACAATAGCGTAATAGATTGAAATATGTTAAAGGGCAACATATGATAAGGGCATATAAACTGTGAGGCAACGAGCTACGATTGCAAAATCGACCAAAGGGGCTGCCATGGCAAAAGACATCAGCGGAAAGTGGGTTCTCTTAACCGGTGCGGCAAGCGGTATTGGGAGGGAGGTTTGCATTCTCCTCGCGAGAGAAGGATGCAATATGATTCCGGTTGATATAGATAAAGACAGGCTATTTTCCCTTGCCGATGAACTCGAATCCCTCGGGGTCAAAGTAATCCCGAAAGTTGCCGACGTCACTGACAGGGAGCAAATATCCAATCTTGCCGGGGAGGTTAAAAAGGAAGTCGGGACAATCGATATTCTGGTCAACAATGCAGGAATCGGTTATTCATGCGACCTGAGAAAAACTCCCGATGAAGTCTGGGAACGGCTCATGAAGATAAATTTCTTCTCGGCAGTCTATATGACAAACGCTTTTCTGCCAGGCATGCTCGAAAGAAAAGAGGGGCAAATTGTAAACATCTCAACCGGACAGGTTTTCTTCCCTGTTCCCACTTGGGGAGCATATGCCGCAACAAAAGCCGCTCTCGCCACCTACTCCGAATGTCTGACATGGGAGCTTGCTACTCTTGGTATAAAAGTAACAACGGTTTTCCCGGGGCTGATACGGACGCCTTTTTATTCGCGTATACAGGCGAAAACACTACCTCAGAAGTTTGTCCTCTGGTACATAAATACTTTAGGTTCCAGTCCTGAAAAAATGGCAGCGAAAATCGTCAGGGGCATAAAGCGAGGGAAGCGCAGGGTAATACAGTCATGGGTAAATTGGTTTACGTATCTGGGGAGAAGGCCTGGTGGCGTGCTTTACGATCTGGGTGGTGAGGGCTTCGCTCTCGCACTCTGTGATAGATGCAAATAGCGAGAAATAAAACCAATAAGTGCTGAGCAAACAAGATAATTTGCCACGAGCGCTTAAAATTCTTGGGCTCTCAGTCTAAGAAAAAGCTCTAATCATATATTTTGTATCTTGTCCTGAGCTGATCAAATTCTATGAAAAATAAAATTATGTTATAGCGAAGTTACCTCCATCTTCCATCAACGCATGGAATTCATTTCAAATTACTTCCCAACTCACAAACCTTTACGCAGCAGATATTGAATCTTTTCTCAAAACAGATATTTCCTTCACCGAAATTTTTTAGATTGCAACATTTTTCCCTGCTGTTATAATTAGCGAAACAGGCGGTGAGAAAAAGGGGTGGTTACATTGTTGCCCTATGACAGTTTCCTCATTGACGGACCCTGGCTTGTCTCAATTGGCTGGCTCGCGGGTAAGATACTCAACCGATTCGTCAAAGACGAGAATCAGAACAAGCGTTGGCGATGGGCGCTCGGTATCGGCACAATATTGATATTCTGGGTTACAAGCATTTCGCTGTACTTCAACAAAGAGTGGACCCGCTGGATATGGGAAATGTGCGGTGCAGAGTCAGGCAGAGACTGGATGATAAACAGCGGAGTGTTCAATTTCGACCACGAAAATGTTAGTACTAAAGGCCATGTTCTTGCAGCTCTTTTGTTCCTTAGTTATCCTGTATGGCTCGCCGCAGGTTTCAAACTTGCCGATAGAGGGAAAAATAAGACCTGATTGAATCCCATTTCCCGGATTAACCATAATCCGGTGCAGTCAACAAATTACGGAGAATAACTACAGAGGATTCTTTTTTTCTTTTATGAGTCCTTTTGTTATGCCTTTAATTATGCGGTTTATAAGGAATTTCTTTCTTGCACGGCTTTAGGGAAATCACATATGAAACAGTAATACCGCGCTAGGCAGCGGCTCAAAGTTTTATAGGGAATTATCATTCATCAGTGCACCGGTGCTCAAAAGAGTAGTAAGACTGTCTTCAAAATCACCATCACATTTAGAGCCCTGCGAGCAATGGCTTAATTCCCACCCTCGTGCAAGACGTTAAAAATATCTCTCATGGTGTGGCAGTGCCGGAACTTATGGATATTAGAGTTTTCCCCTTATGCTCATCCTCACCAGCAGTAATAGTAACTGTTTTGGCAGTATTCCCTTCCTGAAACATAAACATTCCGCTTTTCTTGCCACCCACAGTAGAGGAGAGGTCCATGAAATTTTGTTTTCCTGAAAGCTTTGACCTGTACCACTCGGTAACTTCATCGATGCTATCTTCAGTAACAAAAGTCGCCGCCATAAAGACACTCTCTCCCTTTTCTGTCCTGCTTTTCACAGAGGCGCTACCATCCTTTGAAATGGCAGCCCCTGGATAGATTGGTACCCCAAGGTCTTCTTCAGTAATTTTCTCCTTGCTGATGCTCGCCTCACCTTTCTCACTCTTTAACTTGACCTCACCGCTCTTCTCCGAGACCTCGACTTTTCCCTCTTCCGTCCGGACTGTGACCTTTTTGCCGCCACATCCAGCCCCCAGAAGAAGAAAAATAAACAATAAAAACACAACAATGGCAGATAATCTTCTCATCTAAACCTCCTTTTAATAATAAAAGACATCACTTGAATGCTACCACAAAAACACTTTTTAATCTTCTGCAACTGTTAACTTGAGAAAATCCCAAAATGGCAAGAATACATCGAGTCTTCGCTGGTGCAAAAGATTGTGATACCCTCCAGTAAACAAGCAGCCAATGTGAATTCCGTTTTTCCCGCTCGCGCAAGAGTAAAAAATCCAGGGGCAAATTTCCAAATTCCTGAATCAAAAGGGAAGTCAATGCGTTATACATCACGCTATCCCGAGTAAAACCAGGTAACAAGAAGCAAGGAGACTATGAAAAAAATGCGCGCTAATCCAATTAGAATAAGCGCGCAAAAGCATCAGTCTTTCAATTGGCCAAATATTTGTTTAATCTACGCTTCCAACTTCTTACGCAAGAACTTTTTTTGCTCTTTGTGCTTATTCCTTCTTAAGCGTGTTTCCCTTCTCTATTTAATTATCTCGAAATATTCCACCGCATGGATTGAAGTCGGTCTCGGCTCCTTCGCCCAAACCGCCCGCATCCTCATGCCAACTTCGAGATTCTTCTCATCGGTCTCATTGGAGAAGTGCATCATCCTAGTGGTGGCGCCGTCAAGCGTAACCCAGATTGCGGTGTACGGTACCTTCATCAGTTCGCCGTTATTGGGATTTATGTAGGGAAATCTCACGATAGTAAATCCCTGAAGCACGCCCTCCGGACCGACCTCGACCCATTCGTTCATCTCTTTAAAACAACGTCCACAAACAGCCCGCGGCGGAATATATACATTCCCGCATTCATCGCACTTAACAGCCATAAATCTCGCATTATCTCTCATCTCAATAAGAAACTTGCTCCAATAAGGACCCAAATGCCAGTTGAAATCGTACTCGAGGTGTCCGGACTGGTGTAGCAAAAGTTCATATCCATCAGGGGTGTGCGTTCTCTTTCTCTTGTCTGTATATATGCCCATAACTGTTCCTCCCTTCGGTAAAATATATCTCCATCTCCGCTTACGGCAGATCAGCACCAAGGATCATCACATCCGACCAGCTACATCCGCCAAAACCAGTCGCAAGCGCTTTTCTTACGTTTGGAACCTGCCTGTCCCCGGCTTTTCCCATTATCTGCCACGCTGCTTCACCAACCCTTATGAGCCCCGTGGCTCCGATCGGATTGGTTGAAATAACTCCCCCAGAAGGGTTTATGGGAAGCTCCCCATCCATCTCAAAAACACCCTTCCTTATGAGTTTGGGCGCCTCGCCTCTTTCACAGAACCACAGCGAATCCATCCACTTGACACCCGTCGTTGAAGCAGGAAGATACAGCTCTGCCACGTCAAATTCTTTAAGAGGATTTGTGATGCCCGCTTTCTTGTACGCTTCCGCAGAAGCCCTTTCGAGCGTTGGCATCCACTGCCATTCAAGGTCCCCAAAATGAGTGTAATCGTGCCTTACGACGGACGCGTGCACCCACGCAGGCCTTGGACACATCTTTTTCGCATATTCCTCACTCGCAAAGATAACAGCACACGCTCCATCTGACCTCGGGCACATATCGAGAAACTTTATCGGGTATGACAGCATGGGCGAGTTCATAACGTCTTCAACAGTAACCTTCATCCTGTTGTGAGCATACGGGTTGTTAAGAGCGTTATTGCGGTCTCTTACTGCCACAAGTGCTGCGTCCTCCTCTGTTGCCCCGTATGCTTTCATGTACATTGAATATTCTGTAGCAAGAGGTCCAATCGCACCTGCAAATGGGTCCCTTTCAAGGACCGGGTTCGCGCATGTCGCAATAGCCGCCTGGGTGTCGGATTCCGAGTTCTTCTCCCAACCAACTGCGAGCACCCTGTCGAAAAGCCCAGATGCAACGTGATAGAAAGCGCACGCCGCAATGGTAGTGCCAGTGGTGCCGCCAGTTGTAACCTTGAATACCGGCTTCATAAAAGCACCCAGACCTTCGACCGCCCACATGTCGACATAGTTTATATTTTCAAAATGGTCCATATTCCCGATCACGATCGCGTCAATCTCATCCCTGGTAATCTGCGCATCGTCAAGCGCCCGCGTGACAGCCTCGGCAATTAACTCCATTCCGGAGGCATCAAGCCTGTGAGAAGCATGGTGTGTCTGTCCCACACCCACTATTCCAACTCTTCTGCCCATATCGCATACCTCCTATTTTCCAAGAATCCATACGCAGTGGCTCTGACCGCACATTCCGTTTATTCCATGCGCGAGGGCTATCTGCGCTCCCTCAACCTGGCGCTCGCCAGCCTCACCTCGAAGCTGAAGCACGCATTCAGCCATTGAAGCAAGTCCGGCGACCTGGACAGGGTTAGCAGATAGCCTGCCACCTGATGGATTCACCGGAATCTCGCCATCAAAGTTAAACTTTCCACGCTCGAGGTACTCGGCTCCCATTCCATCCTCACAGAAACCCATTCCCTCAAGCCACATTAATTCCATGTAAGTGAAAGCATCGTACACCTCTGCAACATCGACATCCCCAGGTTCTATTCCCGCCATCTGGTAAGCTTTACTTGCCGCTTTCTTCAGCGCCCTTGTGTCTGAAAGGTCTCTATCGCCGAGCCGGAATGCGTCGGTGCAGTGTCCCACTCCCATCATCCATACCCTCTTCTTGTTGGTGGTATATTTCTTCGCTTCTCTCTCTGCAGCAAGAATGAGCGCGCAGGCTCCATCGGTCACAGGAGAACAATCAAGCTTCTTCAAAGGGCTTGCGATCATCGGGGAGTTCATAACATCCTCAACTGTAATGTCCATCGGAAGCAACGCAAGAGGATTTCTCTTCGCGTTTCCGTGGTTCTTTACCGAAACAAGCGCGAGCTGCTCTTCAACAATCCCGTATCTTGACATGTATCTGCGCGCCTGCATGGCAGCAGATGACACCGCGTCAAGACCGAGTTTCCTTTCGACCAGAGGGTCAAATGCCGTGTTAGTTATACCGTTCATGTTGCTTTCAGTTCCCTTGTGATGAGCGACCACAATCGTTACGCCAAAGTGACCTGAAAGTATTCGCATCATCCCGTAGAGAGCGCCGAAAGTACCGTCTCCCTCGACGGTAGTAATGTCTTTTCCGTACGCCCCTGAAGCATCGGATATCGCCATGCTGGATATTGTTCTCCCATCCCAGAAGTCACTCGAGACCGAGACGACATTGTCAACCTCTTTGACCGTAATTCCAGCATCTTCAAGCGCTTTTGAAGTCACTTCATAAACAAGTTCGGCGAAATTCCCTTTCTTGTTCTGCTCATACTTTGTCTGAGCCACGCCGATTATCGCCACTTTTTCCATTTACATCACCACCTGTTAATTTCAGAGCCTAATCAATGGGGCGAAAATACTTAATATCCAGGATATTTCCCGACCGCTCTTCGCTCATGACAGCCTCAACCCTCATTCCGACCTTGATTTTCTCAGGCTCGATTTCATCAATAAGATGAACAAAACCGGTGTCTGCTCCGTCCATCCTAATGATCCCATAAGCGAACGGAGGCTTCTTTGGGTGCATTGAGGGCTCCTCATAATGGACAACGGTAAACGTCTCCACCGTTCCGGTGCCAGGCAGTCTTACCCAGTCATTTACGTCCCTGTAGCATTCCAAGCACTTTGCCTTTGGAGGGATATAGACCTTCCCGCAAGACGGGCAGCGGTTTGCCCAGATCTGCCCCTCGTCACGCATCAAGACATACCACTTGCTCATGGTGGACCCAACCGTCCACGTATAAGGAACGCAGATCTTGCCCGGGAAAACAACCTCCTCTACCTCTTCTTTCCAATCAGACAATTGCCTCACCTCTTTTCACAAAAATTAAGTCGTTTGTATATACCTACAAAAATAGTCCGTAGTAAAGCCAGATCTCTTTTTCTTTAAAGAAAAAGGCAGGAGCACGCGTTTGAAAAATAGGTATTCAAGAAGCACAAAAAGACAATAAACCGTTACAAATAACAAAGTACTCAGCGGAGCCAGAAAAGATTCTCCGCCGGTATTCGAAAAAAAGAACCCATGCATTGATATCTTCGTCTCTAACAAAAAATCACCATTACTTTAGCCCGACGCAAGCAGAAAGCCATAAATATCTTATAATGTTTCGCCGGTGTATGAAATAGCCTCTTCGGCGTAAAGAGCCCGATAACAGCCACTTTTCAAAGCCTCGATAAGTTCGCCCTCGCTATTGATTTCCTCCTCAAAAAAAGTGAGGCACCTGCCAATATGGCTCACATGGTGTGCATCACTTCCTCCCACACCGAAAAGATTGTACTTTCTCCGAAGTTCTTCCGCGTATTCATTACAGTATCTCGGTATTGCGCCGTTACGGGTTTCAATAGCAACAATCGAGTCTGCAACCACACTCGGAATGCAGAAGCGATTGCCGTGCCTCGCATCGGAAAGGCC
>JACVIW010000118.1 GCA_015711695.1 Candidatus Geohydrothermomicrobium daggyaiense | reverse complement strand
TGAGTATTCCTTTTTCAAGCACGCAGATGGCTTCCAGCCATTTTTTGCGAACCATTTTTCTGATTCATTTTATTAAAGATTCATTAAATTTATTACTTCCCAAATTTTTCTTTAAAATCTTATCTTATTAAATTTCTTAAAAAAGGAACGAGACCGTGGTCTCACTTGAGGCAAATACCGAATTAAATCAGTGGCGAAGATACATCAAAGCCCTCACCATATACTCCCTTCTTTCCCTGCTCCTTGACATCACGTATAAAAGCGGTTTCATGAAAATGGGTTTGTTGCCCCACCTTATGCAGCGCCACCCTTTCCTGAAGTAGTTCCCGTATTTCGCCACCAGTTTGTCTCGGAAAGAGTCTTCAGCCGGGTCGTGATGGATTCCCTGCCCGCTCATTCTGCTTTCAAGAATATGCTGCGCGGCCATCTCACCGGTCTCAATCGCATATGTGATTCCCTCTCCGCTAACTGGATTTGTTGCGCTTGCGGCGTCTCCAACGAGGATGAGCCCGGGACACTCCACCTTGCTACCTCCAAGACCGACTCTCAATATGGCGCCCTTAAGCGGGGATATTGGTTTTGCGTTTCTCAATTTATGGGATGCGTGGGATGAATCGTTAATGAACCTGTCAAGGTATTCACGTAGGTTTATGTTTTTCTGCTTGATGTGATAGAGCATAGCGCCGACCCCAACGTTTGCAACTCCTTCTCCAAGTGGGAATATCCAGCCGCTGCCCGGACTTATCACTCGCTCGGGATAGATCTCCAGGCAATCACCTATATCTTCAACCCCCTGGAAGTATTGCCTTATCGAAACTCCGATGTATCTCGGATCATTTGAAAGAAGACCAAGGGATGTGCCGAGTGTCGAACGTGCCCCATCAGCCCCGACGACCACGCATGCTGTTATCTCAAGATTCTTTCCCTGATGCTCTGCGGAAACACCCACGACTCTTTCTCCCTCCAACAGCGGGGCTTTGACCGTACAGCCCTCAAGGACATCTGCCCCGTTTTCCCTTGCGTGGTCGATTAGAATCTTGTCAAGGTAAAATCTTTTGATGATATATCCGTGGTCCGGGAACCTGGGTGTTGGGGGAATTGGATTGTAAACGACGGATTTTCCCGCACCTGCGAACAAAAATGAGTGAAATTTGTTAAAATGCCCATCAAGCCGTTCCTGAAGCCCCATTTTATAAAGGCTTCTGACTGCCCTTGGGGCGATACCATCGCCGCAAACTTTTTCTCTGGGGAATGTCTCCCTATCGAGCAGGAGGACTTTTACGCCGTGAACGGAAAGATAATAGGCGCATGTAGAGCCCGCCGGCCCTGCTCCGACTATAACCACTTCGTAGTGCATAATGGGATTATATAGAAACGCGCGCCTTGGTTGGAATCACCTGCTTGTAACTTTTTTCTGGGTTCCAGTTTCCGTTATTGAACCTGCCAAAAATTTCCGATTTTTTCCACTACGAAAGCGCTTTCCTTTTCCCGAGAGAGCTGAATTTTTTCTCCCAATTGCTTAAAGACTTTACACTTCCTGATTTTCGGATTTGATACTTATATTTGGGTAATCATACGACTATGTTGATTTCCTCGGCGCAATTAGGACATCGTCCATTTTTCAATTTGAAACTGTTAACCCTATATCCGGTTCTTTCAATCAGCGTTTTCCCACAGCCCGGGCAGATTGTGTTTTCATACGGGGGAATGTTTACATTACCTATGTAAGGATAATTTATTCCCAGTGAACGTGCGGTGTGCCATGCGCTTTTTAAAAACTCGATACTGGTTGGAGGTTTATTATATCTGTATGCGGGAAAGTAAGCGATAATATGAAGAGGAACATGCTGACCGGCAAACTCAAGATGCCTCTCGCAGATTGCTTTGAAGTCTTGAGCCCTGTCGTTTAGTCCGGTTACGACAAGGTGTACGACCTCCACGTGGATTCCGAGGATTAGTGCCCTCTTCACGGTTTCCCAGGGCTTTAGATCCCCACCCCGTGCCTGGCAATACTTCCGATAAGTCTCGTAAGAACCTTTCACGTCAACATTTATCGCGTCAAGTCCTGCGCGCACGAGCATTTCAAGTGCCCGCGCGCTCATGTATCCGTTTGAAACCATCGCGTTTACCATGCCCTGAGCTCTCACCATCGGGAAAAGGTCAAGGCAATACTCGAACAGCAGCGTAGGCTCGGTGAAACTTACGCAAATCCCGATATCTCCGCATGCTTTTGCCGCGGTAATGATTTCCTCGGGCGCCACAAATTTCGCTTTCAAAGGTCGCGGTACGCGCCTTGATAAATGATGGTTTTGGCACCACTGACAGCGAAGGTTGCAGGAGGGAGCGCAAAATGTCATTGTCGTTTTTCCAGGATGAAAATGAAAGAAAGGCTTTATTTCCATGGGCCTGCTTTCGCATGCCACGATATCGCCGTAGATCAGCGTGTATAGCTTTCCCCCTTTATTCAATCTTGTGTTGCAGAAGCCACGCTGCCCGGATTCGATCACGCAGTTCTGGCCACAGAGCAAGCACTCGGTCATCTTATCTTTGCTTCTGTATAGCTTTGCTTCTCTTACTACTGGCAGTTCCATCATTTGTCGTCTCAGACTTTGTTCGGCTGTTGCGGCTTATAAGTGGCGTACGGGTAATTTTGGGTTCGAAAATATGCCATGAAGATATTATGCTCAAACCGCAAAGGCGATGTAAAACTTCACGCTTCACACAACGGGGAGTGTTCATTTTTACGCATCCAGTTTTTTGCCTGACTCGGGAAATTACAAATGGCTGCTGAAATATAATTACATGCGATAGCATGACTTTTGCATGAATATGAGAAAGGAGAGCGAACCGTGCTCCATAGAAGTTTTCCGGATGCTGTGAACGTGATAGTTGAAGTTCCAAAAGGTTCGCGGAACAAATACGAGTTTGACCGCGAATCGGGGATGATTAAATTAAACCGGGTCTTGATGAGCTCGGTTCACTACCCTGCTGATTATGGATATATACCGGGGACGAAGGCAGAGGACGGCGATGAGGTGGATGTACTTGTCCTGATCGACGAGCCTACATTTCCCGGTTGTCTTATGGAAGCCAGACCGATAGGTATCCTCATGATGGAAGATGAAAAGGGGCCCGACAACAAAGTACTTGGCGTGCCGATCGGTGATCCACTATGGGGATACGTCGAGGATGTCTCGGATGTACCCCAGCATCTCCTTGTTGAGATAGAGGAGTTTTTTCTTACGTACAAAAGGCTCGAATCCAAAGAGGTTGTCACATTCGGCTGGAAAGATGCCATAAGAGCGAGGGAATACCTCGCCTCCTCTGTTTGAGAGACGACGAGCATCGCGCAAATTATGCGCGACCTGTGAATTTTCGAATTATTTGCAAGTTGATAGTTTGCTTTTACTCTTCTGGCGCTTAATGGGTCTGTCCTATCTCCGAGTCTATTTTTTCAATTGGAACTGTTTCTCCAAGTTCCCTTTCCAATTTTTCCTCTCCCGTGGCATCCTTCGGGAGCGGAGTGGTGCGAGGTTCGTGTATTGTGGCAATCCCCTTTTCCCGGAACTCGTTCAAAACAGCCTCCGTCACGTCGGAGCAGAGACGCTGGCTTCTGTTTCTGTCGGAATCAATCCAGAAGCGCAGTACAAGCTCTATTTCCTTACTTTCCGATTTGACAAGCACTAACGGGGAGGGCTGCTTCATGACACCGGGAAATCCTCTCAAAACACCCCGCGCGGTTTTTTTCGCGAGGTCGAGGTCTTCCGCATGCTTTATCTTTACCGGGACATCGACTCTCAAGGTCTGGGTGCTGGTATAGTTGATTATCGGTCCGCTGAACACATTTTTGTTGGGTATGAATATCCTTTCCCCTCCGTATGTGAGAATCTGGGTATCGCGGACTCTGATGTTCTCAACAACTCCCTCCAGATCGCCGAGGCGTACCTGGTCTCCGATGGTGAAAGGGTGCTGGAGTAACAAAATGATTCCGGCAAAAAAGTTGCTCAGGATATCCTGCATGGCGAATCCTATTCCGACCGAGGCGAGACCGATCGTTGCGAGCGCGGCGGAAAGGCTCATTCCAAGGATACTCAACGCAAGCACGACTCCCATCGCGATAATTATGCCTGATGCGCCGCGCGAAATAAGGATGTCAACGTGCCCTTGAGTGCTTGTTTTGCTTACTATTCTCTGAACCGCTCTTCTGACAAGTCTAGCGCATGCCCAGGTAACGAGCATGATGGCGATGGCGACAACCCACTTTGGTCCGAGTTGAACCATCTTTTGCCATATCTCCACAAATTCTGTTTTGAGTGTTTCGGCGACTGATGGGTACTGCATAGCAAAGAAATTATACAGTAAAGGTAGGTCTTTCTATATTCGACCGGAATTTGAAGGTTTTAAAAAATCCAGGCTGTAATTTATTTATGCGGGTGGTGTAGGGTCTATTGAGCAAAATACCCGAAATTCAAAGAAAGAAAAAGCAAAGTCACATGCTTTTGTCGATACCGTGGCTGGCCTGGGGTTAACTGGAATTGGAGTGTATATAATGCTGAGATTCGTGAAACACTACGAGGTGCTGACTCTTTTTCTGACTGTAGCGATAATATTTTTATTCCTTATGCTTTATCAAGAATCAGGGCAGTGGAAAAAAGCTGTCGGGCACACTCAGATGAAAAGAAGAATTGATGAGTTCATTGCTACTCTGGATCACTTGCGTCAATTTGAAAGCAATCCGCTGATTCCTTTTTCATTCAGAAATAGTGATTTAAATAGTATTAAGTGAAGTTCACATTCGGGTGATAGGCGAGATATTAAACGAAAGGTATCAAGAAGGTGAATCACGATCGCATTGCCAGAATACTGAAATGTCCCCTATGCAGTAGCGACATGAGGTATAGCCCGAGAGCGCTTGCATATGTGTGCAACGGCAAAGTGCTTCACGCGTTTCCGGTGAAAGGAGAGATTGTTGATTTTGTTTGCGCGGAAGATGGCGGAAGACAGGCAAAGGTAAACAGAGCTTTCTCACGGATTGCTGGCAGAAGGTATGAGGAAATTGCAACGGGCGCCACTCGTTCGGCGCGGCTTGTCAATAAAGTGCTTTGGGGAACAACACGGTTCATACCCCTTCTTTTTGAGATGCTTGAAAGCGTTACCGAGGATTGCGAGCCCGGATTCTTCCTCGATATACCTGTAGGCACTGGTGTCTTCACCGCTGGTGAGTACAGCCGCCAGCCCAATTTTGATTTTATTGCAGCTGACTATAACAGGGGTATGCTTGAGTGCGCTCTTGAGAAGATTCGAGCGCAGGATTTCGGGAACGTGATGCTTGTGCGAGCTGACGCGCGAAAGCTCCCATTTATTGACGGGTCATTTTCCGGCATTCTCACCATGAATGGAATATGCGCTTTTCCCGAAAAAGGAAGAGTTCTCGATGAGTTCTCCCGGTTATTAAAGCCTGGTGGCAAACTAGCGGGTTCGTTTTACGCTAGGGGCGAAAGATTCGCAACAGACTTAATAGCGGGAAAGCTTGCCGCGTCGTTTGGCTGGTTCACGCGGCCTCTTTTCACAGAAAAAGAGTTCATAGAGGAACTTGAAAAAAGGGGGTTCAACCGGATTATCACACGAAAGATAAACTCAATTTTGTTTTTCAGCAGTAGAAAAGTAGCGCGCGTCTAAGGTGTTTTTAAGAGACTTGTCAGAACCAGAAGAATTATTTGTCTTACTCAGTTCAGGCAAAAGCTTCGGGTATATCTTTTAATGTCTCATAACTGAAGACAGGCCCATCCTTGCAAACGTAAAGATGCCCCACATTGCATCTTCCGCATTTCCCGATCCCGCATTTCATTCTGTTTTCAAGCGTCGTGTAGATCTGCCCCGGCTCAAAACCGAGCTTTTCAAGGTTCTGGATAACGAATTTGATCATTATCGGTGGACCGCATGTTACAGCAATAGTGTTTTCAGGGCTCGGGGATACCTCCATCAAAAGATCCGGGACGAAACCTACGAAATGGTCCCATTCTTTATCCTCGCAAACATCAACGCTAAGGTGGCATGCAGTTTCTTCCTCTTCCAGGAAACACGCGAGTTCAGACTGAAAGCAAAGGTCATCCTTAGTCCTTGCGCCATAGATAACCTGGAGTTTTCCGTATTTCTCTTTGTTTGCCCTGATGTAGTTTATTACTGGTCTTAATGGTGCCTGACCTATCCCGCCACCGATTGTAACGATATTTTTTCCCTCCCATTCATCAAGGGGAAACCAGTTCCCGAGCGGTCCCCTAACTGTAATGTAATCCCCTGCTTCCAATTCATGAAGTGCGCTCGTCACCCTGCCCATTTTCATAATGGAAAATCTCAGGTAGCCCTTTTCCGTGGGAGATGATGAAATACAGAACATCGACTCGCCGACGCCCAGACGTCCAACCATCGCGCACTGACCGGGCAGGTGGGTCCATGTGTCCCATACGCTTTCATCTGCGAAATTAACCTTAAATGTCTTTATGCACCTTTCACCAGGAGTTTCGTACCATGTCTCCTCGATTCTAGCTATATATGGAAGATAGGGGTTGCTCTCGTCAATCATTGCCTTTCAATCCTCCCTGGAATCAGATCTCTAGTGACTTCTTAAGAACATCTATGATGTCAATGTTAACAGGGCAGAAGTTTATGCACCTGCCGCATCCGACACACGCGATTACCCCAAATCTGGAGGGAAAGTATGAGTATTTATGACTAATTCTGTTCCTTGTTCTTTCCTTTCGCGTGGGTCGCGGGTTATGACCGGATGCGTGAAGAGTGTATTCAGCAAACATGCAAGTATCCCACATCCTTGCCCGCCTGCCATTAAAAGCTTCTACCTCGTCCTGTATGTCGAAACAGTGGCAGGTTGGACATAAGAACGTGCATATACCGCACCCAAGACACCTGTTGGAATATTGGGTCCAGAACTCATGGTCAAAAAGAGACGGAAGTTTTTCCGGAATCCCCTCAGTCTTGATGCCCCTTTTAATTCTCTTTTCCGCGTTTTCTGCCTGCTCAAAAGCTTGTGAACGCTCGGTATCACCAGCGTCCAGAAGCGCACTCCTCGCAGGAGCGATAATCTCTTCGGATTTATCGGTGATTGTCTTCAGATAAAAGAACTCCCCGAGATCATAGAGAATCGCATCCAGTGCTTCTTCATTTGCTGGTCCACTGCCCAGAGAAGTGCAAAAGCAGTTAGAGCAGGGTTCAACGCAGGCAAGCCCTATTAATATGTTGTGTTCTCTTCTTTTCTGATAGTAAG
>JACVIW010000117.1 GCA_015711695.1 Candidatus Geohydrothermomicrobium daggyaiense | reverse complement strand
GGGCTTTAAGAGGAGCCGTGAGTGTCGATTCGAACACGAAAGAGGATATCATAAGTGCAACTACCGAACTTCTTGAGGAGATGCTTGACAGAAACGACGTGGCAACGGAAGACATTATATTCGTTTTCTTTACCGCGACTGAAGATATAACAGCTGAGTTTCCTGCGGCCGCAATGCGAAAGGTTGGCTTAAGCCATATACCAGTTATGTGCGCGCGTGAGATTGCGGTTGAGGGTTCGATTCCCATGATTGTTAGGGCTATGATGCTTGTCTATACGGAAAAGGCGAGAGAACAGCTCAGACATGTTTATCTTAAAGAAGCAAGGCAATTAAGAACGGACTTACCCGAGTAAAGCGCTTGCTTCTCGGGGTGGAATTTGTATGAGATAGGGGTATGAACAATGATTGTGGTTATGAAAAGCGGCGCCACGGAGGATGAAATACAGAGCGTCATTGACAGAATTCATGAAGCAGGGCTTGAGGCACATCTTTCAAAAGGGGAATTTCGAACTATTATAGGCGTAATCGGCGATGAGGAAAAAATTGACCAGCTTCCTATTGCTGCGATGCCGGGCGTGGAGAAGATCATGCCCGTAATGAAACCTTACAAGCTCGTGAGCAGGGAATTTCATCCTGATAATTCCGTTGTTGAAGTAGGACGGGCAAAATTCGGCTCGGAGCAGTTTTGTGTGATAGCGGGGCCGTGCGCGGTTGAAAGTGAGGATCAACTGATGGCCTGCGCGGAAAAAGTAATGACTGCGGGGGCTGTCATGTTGCGTGGCGGAGCTTTCAAGCCGAGAACTTCTCCGTACTCATTCCAGGGTTTGGGCGAAGAAGGGCTTCGGCTTTTGAAGAGAGCGAGATCGATTACTGGGTTACCTGTTGTCACGGAGGTTGTCGACGTGAGACACGTGGTCATGGTGGCGAATTACGTGGATATGTTGCAGATTGGAGCGAGGAACATGCAGAACTTTCTTCTCTTAAGAGAGGTAGGAATGCAACAGAAACCGGTCATGCTGAAAAGGGGAATGTCCGCGACAGTTGAGGAGTGGCTGATGGCAGCCGAGTACATTGTTCGGGGAGGCAACCGAAACGTGATTCTGTGCGAAAGGGGAATAAGGACCTTTGAGACTGCGACCAGGAATACCCTCGACTTGAGTTCTGTCCCCATCGTGAAGCGCTTAAGCCATCTACCTGTGATAGTTGACCCGAGCCACGCCACCGGCAAAAGAGAGATCGTAGCTGATCTGGCAAAAGCTGCTCTTGCCGCGGGAGCGGATGGAATCATGGTTGAAATCCATCCGGATCCCAAAAGAGCTCTCTGCGATGGCCCCCAGGCTCTTAACTTCGAAGAGTTCGAATGTATGATGGAAGATCTCAAGAAGGTCGCTCAAGCTCTGGGCAGGGCAATTTGAGTAAGGGTTTCGGACAGGAATAATTGTCATGAGTCACGGGTTCAAAAAGGTGGCGGTGATTGGGACTGGCATGATGGGTGGGTCTTTCGCGCTTGCACTTAAAGATGAAAATCTTGTGGATACCGTATCCTGCTACGATATTTCTCCATGGGCAAGAAAGAAAGCGGTAGAACTTCAGATAGCTGATAAAGTATGCTCCTCTGCTGCTGAAGCCGCATCAGATTGTGATCTTCTTGTGATAGCAACGCCCGTTGGTTCCGTTGTCAGCGCTTTTCGCGAAGTGCGCGGCGCACTGAAAGATGGTGCAGTTGTAACGGATCTCGGCTCTGCAAAACTGAAAATTGTGAACGAAATGGAACGGCTTTGTTCCGATCTGGTTCACTATGTTGGCGGTCATCCGATGACCGGATCCGAACAATCGGGTGTCGAGTCAGCCAGACGCGATTTATACAAGGATTCTTACTATATTCTTACGCCAACTGAAAGAACCCACACTGGCTCGTTCAGGAGACTACACTCGTTGCTCACGGGGATGGGGTGCATGGTTATTTCGATGGACCCCGTTTCACATGACAGGGCGATGGCGACCATAAGCCACGTGCCACATCTGTTATCTCTGCTGCTGATGGAAATGGCATCAGATGAGCGAAAAGCAATTGAAAACATCTTCAAAATTGTCGCTGGAGGATTCAGGGATATGACAAGAATTGCCGCGAGCAACCCTGAGTTATGGATAGATATATCCATGGCAAACAAGGATTTCATCATCAAAAGGCTTGAGGACTACTCGTTGAGAATTTCTGATCTGGTGAATATTCTTAAAGACGAAGACTACGAAGCACTGCGAGACAAATTTGAGAAAGCAAGAAAGTCGAGAATCGAGCTATCGCTCAAGGAAGGTCACGAGATTGAGGAAATTTTTGATATTTCTATACCTGTTCCTGACAGACCCGGTGTGATAAGCAGGATAACAACTGCTGTTGGAAAAGCGGGAGTGAATATCGAGGATATCTCAATTGTGCACCCGCTACTGGGTCAGACTGGTATTCTCACCTTAAGGATACTTGGCGAGGAGAACGCGACAAAAGCGGCTTTGCGAATCAAGGCGCTCGGGTTTTCCCTTTCGGTTAAAAGGTCGTGATTTGCACAGCCCGGGTGACCTCTATGGAAAATATACGTATTGTGTTCTGAATGACCAAATCTTTAGTTTTTGAGAAACCGGGAATACTACAGGCAATCTCACATCAATTAAGGCGTGAAAATGAGATGCTCAGTTAAAAAGAGCGAGTTCCTCTACGGAAAGATTAAAGTGCCGCCCGATAAGTCCATTTCTCACCGGGCCGCAATACTTTCTGCTATTAGCGAAGGCAAGTGCATTATACGCGGTTATAGCCAATCCAGTGACTGCGCAAGCACGCTAGAATGCATTCAAAAACTTGGTGTTCCAGTGAGCAAAAAAGGGGAGTCTTTAGTAATAGAGGGTGTTGGACGGAAGGGATTTAACGCAGAGGGTATTACTCTGAACGCTGGAAACTCCGCAACAACCATGAGGTTGCTCTCAGGAGTCGTTGCATCGATGGAGGGCGCGGAGATCACAATTACCGGGGATGAGAGTTTGCTCAGGCGACCGATGATGAGGATCATTAAGCCCCTTAGCATGATGGGAGCGCGGATAGTTCCCTCTGATGAGTCGGGTCACCCGCCACTGGTGGTCAGGGGAGCAAATCTCAAAGGAATAGATTATACCCTTCCGGTTGCGAGCGCCCAGGTCAAGTCCGCAATATTGGTTGCCGGTTTAAGGGCGGAAGGAAAAACCACTGTCAGGGAAAAAGTGAAAACAAGAGACCATACCGAAAGAATGCTTCGCTACATGGGCGCCAAAATTTCTGAGGATCGTAACGTTGTTACTGTTGAACCTTCAACTCTTAGATCCGTGGAGATCGATGTGCCGGGTGATTTCTCGTCTGCGGCGTATCTGATTTCTGCCGCGCTTATAACGCCAGGTTCCTCTATCGAAATAAGTGATGTCGGGCTCAATCCAACAAGAACTGGTTTTCTGAGACTTGCTCAAAAGATGGGAGCAAGATTCTGGATCAATCTTTCCGATTCTGAAAATTTCGAGCCTCGCGGGAGCATAAAATCAGAATATTCAAAATTGAGAGCTGTTGAAATTAGACCCGAGGATGTCGCAAGGGCGATAGACGAGATACCTCTTATCGCGTTGCTTGCTTCCCAGGCTGCTGGCGTTACAACGATACGGGGGGCAGGAGAACTGAGATATAAGGAATCGGACAGGATTAGCGGCACTGTTGAAGGGCTAAGACGAATGGGAGCTGATATTGTGGAAACAGATGACGGTATGGTCATTCGAGGGCCTTCACAGCTTAAGGGTTGTGAGGTTTTTCCGCAAAAAGATCACCGGCTTGCGATGATGTTTGCGGTTGCTGCGCTAATCGCAGAAGGATCAACATTGATAAATGACTGGGAGTGGACCCGGGTGTCATTTCCCGGTTTTGAATCGGCAATCTCCGCGCTGGGTGCGGTGGTGAACATAATTTGATTGAGGGAATGGTTATAACAATAGATGGACCGGCGGCGTCGGGGAAAAGCACTGTGGCACGCCTTCTTGCTTATGAAATGGGTTTGCAGCTCATAGACAGCGGCGCGATGTACAGGGCGGTAACACTTCTTGCGCTGGAGCAGGGAGTCGACATATCTGACACACAGAGACTCGTATCTATTGCGAAGTTTGTCGGAAATAATTTGAGGGCAAGAATGGAAGAAGGCGCAAGGGTAAAGATATTTATCGATGACAGGGATATCACTGAAGAAATCAGGGGCGCTGCTGTTGGGAAATTTGTATCCCCGGTTTCCGCGATTCCGGAAGTGAGGATACAGATGGTTGAAGCGCAAAGAAGCATAGCTAAAGGCGGGGGGGTTATTGCAGAAGGTCGTGATATGGGTTCTACCGTTTTTCCGGATGCATCTTTGAAGATATTCTTAAACGCGGCAGAGGAAGAAAGAGTCCGAAGAAGATACGTTGAGCTTCTGGAGAAAGGCAAAAAAGTCTCGATTGACGATGTCAAAAAGGAAATTGAAATAAGGGACTTTATCGACTCATCGCGGAGTGCAAGTCCATTAAGAATACCCGATGGAGCTATCGTGATAGATACGACTGATATGAGTGTCGAAGAGGTGATATTTTCAATAAAGGACTTGATTACCGGGATATGCCATACTTGATGGGTGACTTAATCAGACTTTTATGGGTGTTATAATATGTGATATTCAGTATCAGTACCGCGTTTTATTTTGCCGTAAATACTTGAAAATTGTTGAGTCTTAGCGTATATTTTTTGACGCCATGATTCTTAATCCTGTAACAATTAAGAAATTACAGAGGAAAGCTGGATGGTGGTCCCCCTGAAGGGGGTTCCACATGTGCCTTTCTTATGAAGGCCGTGGAGCTCCTCAAAAGGATTCTCCGCGGCCTTTTTGTACAAAAAGACCCGGTCGCGGACCGGGTCTTTGTTTTGGTGGTAAGTAAAACAGAGAAAGGGTGATGGAAATGGCAGAAACAGGCATTCCAGTAAGGGTCATTCTTGATGAGAAAGAAATGCCCGAAGCATGGTACAACATTTGCGCGGATCTTCCCGTGCCCCTACCGCCTCCTCTTCATCCAGCTACAAAGGAGCCCTGCGGGCCTGAAGACCTTGCGCCGCTTTTTCCCATGGCTCTTATTGAGCAGGAAGTTAGCGCTGAAAGGTTCATCGAGATTCCGGAAGAAGTGAAAGCGGTTTACCGTCTTTTCCGACCTACACCGCTTCAAAGGGCATACAGGCTCGAGAAAGCGCTGGACACCCCGGCTAGGATATTCTACAAGAATGAGGGTTTAAGTCCCGCTGGAAGTCATAAGCCAAACACTGCAATCGCACAGGCTTACTTCAATAAGGTCGAAGGGGTCAAGCGGCTCACCACCGAGACCGGGGCAGGGCAGTGGGGTAGCGCCCTCGCGTTGGGTTGCAAACTATTTGGTCTGGAGCTCGATGTCTTCATGGTGAAGGTAAGTTACCATCAAAAACCTTACAGACGGACGCTTATGGAGACATGGGGCGCGAACGTGTATGCAAGCCCAACTGAAATGACAGAGGCAGGACGTGCCGTTTTGAAAGATGACCCTGAAAGTCCAGGGAGCCTCGGGATAGCGATCAGCGAGGCTGTAGAAGTCGCAATGAAGAGAGAAGACACAAAGTACTCTCTTGGAAGTGTTCTCAATCATGTTTGCCTCCATCAAACTGTCATTGGGCTTGAGGCAAAGAAACAGATGGAAAAGATAGGAGAATACCCTGACGTGATAATTGGCTGCGTAGGTGGTGGCTCAAACTTCTCCGGTATCTTGTTCCCTTTCATGGCGGATAAGTTTGCCGGGAAAAAATTAAAGGCAATTGCAGTTGAGCCAGTTTC
Organism: Candidatus Geohydrothermomicrobium daggyaiense; assembly: GCA_015711695.1. Lineage (GTDB taxonomy): Bacteria > Actinomycetota > Geothermincolia > Fen-727 > JACVIW01 > Geohydrothermomicrobium > Geohydrothermomicrobium daggyaiense. The sequence goes on along the minus strand of JACVIW010000117.1, from coordinate 1,406 downwards.
GTGCCCTACTCTCACTCGAGGAAAGTATGAGTATGATTTTGGTGATCAGGCTGAGACTACCCCGTTGATAAAGATGTATACACTGGGCCACAATTTCATACCCTCACCCATTCATGCTGGCGGTCTGCGTTATCACGGGGATGCTCCTATACTCTCGCTCCTTGTCAAAGAAGGGTACATAGAGGCTGTTGCCTATCCGCAGACGGAGGTATTTGACGCTGGGGTAAAGTTCGCTCAGGCGGAAGGATTTGTTGTTGCTCCTGAAACCGCTCACGCTGTTAAGTGCGTGATTGACGAGGCGATAAAGTGTCGGGAATCGGGCGAGAGCAAGACAATACTTTTTAATTTGAGCGGGCACGGTTTACTTGATCTTGCGGGTTATCAGGAGTTTCTTGACGGAAAACTGACCGATTGACTTTTCTGATGGGATTCCAAAAGGAAAATATGTATGTCGCTGCGCAGTGCTAAAATGGCTGTGCAATAATGCCGATATTCTTATCGAATACATTAGTGACTGGTAGTCGACGGTTATGCTTGTTTGGACTAATTCCATAATTACTGACGCCGCGCATCTGCCGGAAAAAATTGCCTGCGCAGCGAGGTGAACCTGGTGAAAAGATGTCCTAACTGCGGAGCTGAAAACCCGGAGGACGCGAGATTTTGCAATCTTTGTCTGAACGTTTTAGGGTTTGATGGCCCCGATTATATTGTCGCGGACAAAGACAGTGAAGGTTTTCTCACCGAATATCCTTCCAGTTTCAAGTCAGAAGGCGAAACGAAAAGAGCTTTTGATGTAAAGGCACCTTCAGAGGCATATAATACCGGGGGAATACCCCTTTCAGGCAAAGAAAAAGACCGTCCCGCGGTTGTTTATGAATCGGGGACGGTCGCCCTTCCAGGAGCTGTTCATCAGGTAACTATTTTCCCGGGCCACTACAGCCCAAATATAAGTGCGAAAAAAGTTTTCCACAATTGCTTTACAATTGCCTTTATCGCGCTTGCGGTGTCGCTAATGCTTGAGTTTACGCTCTCTGCATTAGGGATAGGCGCTTTACTGAGAGGAGATATCAGCCTTTCGCGCATCTATTTTCTTATCCCCCTGGTTGTTCCCGCAGTTATCTGTGGCTATCTTTCTGGCTACAGGCTTCAAAGATATGGATGGTTTTTCGGTGGGATTACCGTGCTTATATGGTCTGTTATTTATAGACCGCTCGCTTATGGTGTGATCAGATGGCTGATTGCTGGCAGTTTTAACTTGCAGGCGCCGTTATCGGCGGCGAATATTGTTATGATAATCTGCCTGTTTCTTCCGGCGGCTGGGGTATCAGGTTGGCTCGGGGAAAAGCGAGCCACTACCGGTCTTGCAATTTGCTATTTCTTTCCAGAGATTCAAATCAAATCCCTTC
>JACVIW010000116.1 GCA_015711695.1 Candidatus Geohydrothermomicrobium daggyaiense | reverse complement strand
AGCAAACATACTCGCCTTCAAAGGAGCAAAGGGCGGTGTCGGCACCACTACCATGGCGGCTGAGTTTTGTGTGCTTGCAACATCGCTTGGTTACTCAGTCCTTTCCGTTGATCTGGATCATATCTGCGGAGACCTTCCTTTGAGGTTAAACCTCGATCCAGGGAAAATAAGATTTCGGATCACGGACCTAGCAGTTTTTGGCGATATACTTGACACAAAGGTCTTTTATAAAACAGCCACTTTAAGCGAAGACGGGGTTTTCGTGCTCGGAGCTCCCAAGGAAGGAACTATCCCAAACGACATTGATTTTGTCAGCGTCCAAAGGGTCATTGACTCCGCGAGGAAAGCGTTTGAATATATTATTTTAGATTTGCCTCCATCGACGGACCATTTCACATCACACTTCGCGGAAATGCTTGACCGAACAGTTCTAATAACTACGCCGGATATCTCGGCGCTTTTACGAGCAAAGCAGCTCATAGAGTCCTTGAACAATGGAAAACAAAGAATAAATCTAGTAATAAACCGCTCACTCGGAAATAGGGATGTAATTATAAGAAATGAAATTGAATCCTACCTTGGGTTAAGAGCCAGCGGTGTAATCCCGGAAAAGAGCTTCCCCTTCAGGCTCGCAGCAAACACCGGTGAGATTTTGATAAAAAACCCGGGGAAACCAGGCAGGGAACTCAAAAAAACCCTTGGTAGAATATTGAAAAGTATCCAGGAAGTGGATAACGACAACGATTAGCAAACAAACCAGCCATTCATACGACTAATAACCAGAGCTAAATAACTGCAATTTTTGAGGATCAATCAAACGAATATAATAGAACCGTGCCAACTTAAAACCTGCTGAATGCCAAATCTTTCTGCAACATATGCTACTTTATGGCTACCCTTGACGCTCTTATACATATCGGGTCTTCTACAGTGAGGAAAATCTGCGTTTGCCCTTATATGCCCTTATTATATATTGACTGCTTGAATTGCTTGCTGTATAATGCTTGCATTGCTTAACAGCGGGTTTGAAGAATGATTTCAAAAGCGCAAAAAAAATCTGATATCGCAGGAAACGGAGAAGAAGAATTAAAAGAGAAAATAATTCTGGCTATCCTGGAAGAGCCTGTAATAAAAAGCGCTGGAGAGACCAACCTCAAAGAGATCGAAGAACGCATCCTGGATTTCCTTCTTTCCGAAGGCTGCATAAAATCAAAAGAGTTCATAGTTGCCCTCGCGAAAACTATTTATGATGAGATCTTCGGACTGGGTCCTCTGCAGGAAATCATGAACTCCTCGGAAATAACCGAAATTATGATCAATGGTCCAGAAAACATATTCGTGGAGCAGGATGGAATCATTAAGAGAGCATCGGTCAATTTTGAAACGCCCGAAAAAATAATGCAGTTCGTGAGGAGAATAATCGCGCCCCTGAACCTGAGACTTGACGAAACCAGCCCGATGGTTGACGCTCGTCTTCCCGATGGATCAAGACTTAACGCGATAATACCCCCACTCTGTCTTAATGGACCCACCGTCACAATAAGAAGATTCAAAGGCAAGCGTTACGAGGCCAAAGACCTTGTCGCTATCGGAACGATGAGTCGGGAAATTTCCATGTTTTTAAAAGACGCTGTGGTAAACCGCGCAAACATATTGATCTCGGGAGGCGCCTCAAGTGGCAAAACAACAATGCTTAACGCTTTATGCTCCTTTATTCCATCAAGTGAAAGAATTATCACGATTGAAGACACGGCAGAAATACAGATAAAGCATGAACATGTCGTATCCCTTGAGAGCCGCCCCGCTAATATTGAAGGGCGCGGAGCGATCAGCGTAAGAGACCTGGTTAAAAACGCGTTGAGGATGCGCCCCGACAGAATAATCGTTGGGGAAGTGAGGGGTTCAGAAGCGCTGGATATGCTTCAAGCAATGAACACCGGACATCCCGGTTCAATATCCACCGCCCATGCGAATTCCCCGGAAGATCTGATTTACAGACTTGAAACAATGGTTATGATGTCGGATCTGGATCTAAACCTGCAAGCAGTCAGACGCCAAATAGGAACAGCCATTGACCTGATTATTCACATGGAAAGGCAACCCGGGGGGAAAAGAATCGTTAAGGAAGTGTCATCCGTGCAAATCGGAGGGGGCGGAAAAATACGCGTGAATCCTCTATACGCCCACCATGAAGAAAAAGCATCATTGAAGCAAATCCCGCAGGATGTCGAGAAAAAAGAAGGATGCGTCGAGAGATAATGCGAATCGTCATCCCCTTTGCAGCGCTTCTAATAGCGTTCATTACCATAAGAAAAGCCCTTTTTAAAGATTCAAGCAGCAAGGTCAGGAGGAAAATCGAGAGCTTAAGCCCATCAGAAGGCAAGAATCCTGGTTCAAGTCGTAACGTCGGTAAAGACAAACTCTTTCTCCAGAGAACGCGACTATTTATCACAAAAAGATTTGACGGTTCTCTCTACGGACGGAAACTTAAGAAGATATTCGAGACAAACATCAAAAATGCAAGCTGGGAACGCTTCAGAGCGGTTGTCATCGCCTGTATCGTCCTTTTCCCCCCAGCTGGTGCTCTGATAACGGCACAGCCCGCTCTTCTGCCATTAACTGCCTTTATAGTAGGCATTGCACCATTTGCCGCAATAAAATACCTGGGCGAGAAAGAAAGAGCCTCAATATTGAAACGGATGGATCGCATTGCATCCGAGATTTCAATGTACCTTAAATGCGGCGTCACACTTGCTGATGCTATAAAAATGTGTTCACCAGAACTTGAAAAATTGTGCCCGCAGTCTTTCCAGATTCTCAGGAATATGATATCTTCCGGAAAGCCCGCGGAAGAAGCGTTTCTTGCTTTTGCCATAAGCGCAAGTGCCGAGGAACTTGAACTCATAGCGAGAGCATGTCTCGTCTCCCTCAAGACTGGCTCAGAGCTGTCGAGTTTGATGGGCGCCATAGGCGAAGCGGTTCGAGAAAGGGCAAGTCTTAAAAGAGAACTGGAAGTCGGGACACTTCAGGGGAGACTTTCGGGCTTGATTGTCGCTCTTCTTCCATACATGTTTCTCGCTCTATCTGTCGCACTTACAAAAAACACAGCACATGTTATCTTCGCAACCCCGACGGGATTATTGATGCTGGCTGTAGCATCCATCCTCGATATTATCGGATTTGTCTGGATACGTAAGATCCTGCGCATCAAAATGTGATAAGAAGGTGGTAAAAAATGCTATGGGTTTGCTTTACGATGATTACCAGTATTCTGACGCTCACTCTTTCTTTTTTACCTCACAGGAAAAAAGCGCTTTCGCGTCTTAAAAAAATCTCACCCTCAAAGGTTAAAAAACACGATTCAAAAAGCGAAATCATTTCAATATTAAGCAGAATTTATTCGGATCTCTCTTTAAAAGTTGGCATGATGTTACCCAAATCCTTGACAGCCAGAGTCAAAGTTATAGAACAAAAAATCTCCTGGGTTGAGATAGATCCCGAAAAGCTCAGCGGATCGATTGTTCTATGCGCTATTTTTTCAGGGCTTGGGACGTTTGTTATTTTTAAATTTAGTTTTGAGGCACTTATTTTATCTACGCTGGCGTCAATACTCGGGGGAGCGATTCCAGTAATAAGTCTCAGAAAAAAGAGTAATCAGCAAAAAGAAAAAATCTTTAGGGCTATTCCACATACGAGTGATCTTCTCCTTTCGTTTATACTCGGAGGCTATAACATCGATTTGGCTTTTAAATCCGCTGCGGAACTCTCCCCGGAGCCCTTGAAATCAATCCTGGTAAAAGCAAGCGCGGAAATAGAGATGGGACTTGCAAGACGAACAGCGTTCGAAAGGATTGAAAAGAAATACAATCTCCATGAACTTTCGCTATTGCTTCGGTTTCTGACAGGTTCAGAGGAACGAGGATATCCGCTTTCCCATGCGCTTGAGGTAATTTCGCGGGAGATAAGGGCCCTCAGAAAAGATCAACTCAAGGCACAGGTTGCGAAAGCTCCTCTAAAAATTCTCGCCCCGCTCGTTTTCCTTATCCTGCCCGCCTCAGTAATACTTACAGTAGGTCCCACAGTACTTCTGATGCTAAATAGGGGATTTTAAAAATCTCTCAACATGAAAACATCCACCATTGAAATCGCTACCTAGAAGGCAAACCGAGCCATCGGTTTGAAAAAACATATAACGTAGATTTACATATATGAAAGTTAATACAACGGTGATAACGAGAGGACATTTCAAATTCTTTTTTCTTCCACTGAAAGGGTGTCATAATCCCCGGCGATAAAGTGGCGGCTTCTCATGACCTTTCTGTGAAACTCAATGAGATTTTCTACGCCTTCTATTTCGAATTCGTCAAGAGCCTGTCGCATCAACCTTATTGCCTGTTCTCTCGTCTCACCGTGGACTATAAGTTTGGCAAGAAGAGAATCATATACAGGAGTTACTCTATAACCGGCATAACAGTGCGAATCCACTCTCACATGGGGACCCGAAGGAGGGCTCCACTTCTCTATCACCCCCGGAGAAGGGAGAAAATCTTTTGCGTGGTCCTCAGCATTTATCCTGCATTCAATAGAATGTCCGCGTAAACTGATATCATTTTGTTTGAAAGAAAGTTTCTCCCCCATGGCGATTTTGATCTGTTCAGAAACTATATCGATTCCTGTCACCATTTCCGTGATCGGATGTTCAACCTGAATACGTGCGTTGAACTCCATAAAATAAAACTGACCCTTTTCATCGACGAGAAATTCCATTGTTCCTGCACCGGAATAACCGATTGAAAGAGCCCCTTTCACCGCGGCTTCACCCATCCTCTCCCTCAACTCCGGAGTAACAGCCGGCGAAGGTGCTTCTTCAACTAACTTCTGCTTTCTTCGTTGAATCGAGCAGTCCCTTTCAAACAGATGCACCATGTTTCCGTGCGTGTCGCCAAGTAACTGTATCTCAATATGTCTTGCCTGACCTATGAATTTCTCTATGTATATTTCGTCAGAGCCAAAAGCAGCCATAGCCTCCGCCTTCACAACCGGTAGGGTAGATATAAGTTCCTGCTTGTTCCTGGCAGCTCTCATGCCTTTGCCACCTCCCCCGAGGGAAGCTTTTAATAATACTGGGAAACCAATCTTTTCAGCTTCTCGCAGTGCAACAGACTCATCAATTTCAGGGGAAGAAAAACCGGGCATAATTGGAACCCCCGCCCTTTCCATCGCTTTCCTGGCTTCTGCTTTATTACCGGTCAGAGCGATAGCCTGAGGTGAGGGTCCTATGAAAACAATTCCGTTATCAGCACACGCTTTAGCAAAATCCTCGTTTTCAGCGAGAAAACCGTAACCGGGATGAATCGCATCAGATTTTGTAATTTCAGCTGCGCCGATTATGTTGCTGATGTTAAGGTAGGATTCCTGACTGGAGGAAGGCCCAACGCATATGGTTTCATCGGCGAAACGGAGATGAAGGCTATCAACATCAGCCTTGGAATATATCCCCACTGTTTCAAGCCCAAGGAGTTTGCAGGCTCTAAGAATTCTTAATGCTATCTCACCCCTATTTGCTATAAGCACTCTTCTGAACAATGCCTAATCCTCCAGGGGTTCGATTTCCATAAGCACCTGGTCGTATTCAACTCCCTGACCATGCTCTACGTGTATTTTCCTTACGATACCTTTTGCCGGCGAGGGTATTTCATTAAATAGCTTCATCACTTCTATAATGCAAAGCGGCTGACCCTCATCCACCACAGACCCTACTTCCACATAGGGAGGTGCGCCTGGAGACGGAGTAATATAAAAAGTGCCCACCATTGGGGCTCTCACAGCGAGCAACCCCACCTCAGGCTCCTCAACCTTCTTCTCAACCGGAATCCTGGAATCCTGGACCGAAGATGAATGCGAAACGCCTCCAAATGAGATAGTAACATTCAACTGCTGGAAAGCACTTTGAATACCCTCGCTTATCCTTTCCGTAAGGCGCTCCACCAGTTCATCTACAGAATACCCCTGAGCGAATTTTGCTTCCCTCTTCTCCATCAATTTTCCGGGAGCTTCTTCTTCGTCAAAAACGGGGTTGCGTCTCCATTGAAAAAACTTCAATGCGAGGTCAGGAAAAATCGCATAACTTATGTAGTCTTCTTCCCTTTGAACAAGCTCAGGGTCCAGTTCCTTTTTCGCCCTGGGAAGCTCAGGCTCTAACAAATCAGCCGGTCTACATGTGATTGGTTCCTCACCTTTCAACACCCTCTGTTTCAATTCCTCGGATATTTGCCCAGGCGGTTTTCCGTAATATCCTCTCACGTAATTCTCAATTTCACGCGGAATTATTCGATATCTTTCGCCAAGCAAAATATTGAATACCGCCTGCGTTCCCACTATCTGACTCGTGGGCGTAACAAGCGGGGGATACCCCAGATCAGCTCTAACCCTTGGCACCTCCTCAAGAACCTCTTCCATTTTGTCTAGCGCGTTCTGCTGTTCAAGTTGCGCTATTAGATTAGTCGCCATACCACCGGGAATCTGGTGTGAAATCACTGTGACATCGATCAGTGGTTGCTCCTGGCCCATTAACCTTCGTTTCTTTGACACAACCTCGAAATACTCAGAAACATCCCTTATCGCGTCAAAATCAAGATCTAATTCATATGGGGTACCTCTTAGAGATGCCACCATAGTCTCAACCGCCGGCTGACTCGTGTAAAGAGAAAGCGAGGCGACAGCGCAGTCTATAACATCCGCGCCCGCTTCGATTGCTTTGACATAAGAGTTCGAAGCCATTCCAGTTGACGCGTGGCAGTGAAGTTGGATCGGCACATCAACCTCTTCTTTCAATCTTTTCACAAGATCGTACGCAACAAAGGGCGCGAGTATTCCGGACATATCTTTAATCGCGATGGAATCCGAGCCCAATTCCACCAGTTGTTTCGCCACGCTCACAAAGTGGTCCATATCATGAACAGGACTTATCGTATAGCAAATCGTTCCCTGCGCATGAGCGCCTTCTCTTTTGGTTATTTCAATCGATTTTTCAAGATTCCTCACATCGTTTAAAGCATCGAATGTACGGATTATATCTATTCCCCCCGCAACGGCCCTTTTTATAAATTCCTCGACAAGATCATCTGCGTAGTTCCGGTAACCTACAAGATTCTGCCCCCGAAGAAGCATTTGAAGCTTCGTTTTTTTGAATTTCTCCCTGATACGATAGAGCCTGTCCCATGGATCTTCGTTCAAGAAACGCATACAGACGTCGAAAGTGGCCCCACCCCATACTTCGACAGAGTGGTACCCGATGTCGTCAATTCTTTCGGCTATTGGCAAAATATCAGTAAGCC
>JACVIW010000115.1 GCA_015711695.1 Candidatus Geohydrothermomicrobium daggyaiense | reverse complement strand
AGGACGTCGAGAGTTTAGGGAGAGTGGGGGACATAGGTGATGTGGCGAGAGGTTACGCCAGAAACTACCTTATCCCCAGAGGTCTGGCTGTTGGAGTAACGCGTGGCAGTTTGAAAGAAATTGAGGAAAAGCGCCGCATTCTCAAGGCTAAGGCTGAAAGGCTAAGACAGACCCTCGAAGAAGTTGCCGAAAAGTTGAAGTCCGAGAGGATTGTTATCAAAGCAAGGTGCAGTGCGAGCGGAAAACTTTTCGGGTCCGTAACGAACCGGCAACTCGCACAAAAGATCGAAGAAACAATTGGTTATGAGATTGACCGTCACAAAATTCTTATAAACGAAAGAATAAGAACCGTGGGGACCCATCGGGCGCACATAAAACTCCATCCAGATATTGAATTCGACCTTGAATTCGAGGTTGAGGGTGAGGGTTTCATCCCGGAAGAGAGCGCTGAGGGACTGTCCGCTTCGGAGGAAGGATCTCCGGAGCCTGCGGTTATGGGCGAATCTGAGGGAATAGATGAAACTCCGGCGGATTCTGAAACCAGTTCAGAATCCGCGTAGGGGTGAGTTGAGTGAATGGGGATTCCTCCGCGGGTTTTGACAGGATTCCTCCACACAATCTTGAGGCTGAGGAGTGCGTGCTCGGCTCCATGATACTTTCCCATTCAGCAGTTGCGGTCGCGATGGAAGTACTTCGCCCCGAAGATTTTTACCGCGATGCAAACCGAAAAATTTTCCAGGTTCTTGTTGATCTTTACTCTAGCAGCATGCCCACAGACCCGGTTGTTCTTTCTGAAGAGCTGAAAAACAGAGGCATTCTCGAGGAGGTCGGTGATAAAGAATATATTCATACCCTTGTTGATTCCGTTCCTAACCCTCGCAATATAAAACACTACGCAGAAATCGTTCGTGACGCCGCCTTAAGGAGAAATCTGATTGATGTTGGCTACAGTATCGCAAGCATGTGCTATGAGACTTCTGATGATGTAGAGGATATCTACGACAGGGCTGAGGGCGTACTTTTTCAGATAGGCAAAAGAATGAGGCGGGAAGGACTCGCTCACATCCGGGAACTGGTTTTCAACAGTTTTAATAAAATGTCTGAAATCAGGGAAAAGCCCGGGAAGCTTACGGGTGTTCCCACGGGATTCAAATTGCTTGACCAGCTCACCAACGGATTACAACCCTCAAATCTGATTGTCATCGGGGGAAGGACTTCCATGGGCAAAACGAGTTTTGCCCTCAACATAGCGCACAACGCCGCGGTTAATGAGAATCGAGGCGTTTTGATTTTCAGCCTTGAGATGAGCAAACTGGAGGTGGCGGACAGGCTTATCGTTTCTCACGCCCGGGTAGACAGCTCAAAGTACAGAAGGGGAGACTTAGACGAGTATGAGTTTGGCAGAGTGGTTGAGGCTGCGGGAAAACTCAGTGAGGCGCCTATATACATAGACGACACCGGAGATTTGACTCTGCTTGAGATGAAAACTATTGCAAGACAACTTAAGTCAAAAAGGCAAATCGACCTGGTGATTGTTGATTACATTCAATTGATGTATGCGGGAAAGTCGGATGCACGAAGGTACGAGTCGCGAGCCCAGGAAGTTTCGAAGATAGCGAGAGATCTTAAGGTTATGGCAATGGATCTTGAGGTTCCAGTTATTGCTGTCTCGCAACTCAGAAGGGTTCCATCCAATGTCGCAAGGAAAGAACCAAGCCTGGAAGATTTGAAAGAGTCCGGAGGCATAGAGCAGAATGCGGATGTGGTGATCTTGCTCTATCGCCCGGAGGTTGATGATAAGAACAACAAAGAACTCTGGGGTATTGCGGAAGTGAATGTCGCGAAGCACAGAAACGGGGAGACAGGCAGGTTCAAGTTGTCGTGGATCGGTCAATACGCTACATTCGAGCATATGGAGACAGAAGAGGGAATATTCATCTAAAAGCATTAATAGGGTTTTTGATGCAAGAATAGCAAGGCCTGTGTAAAATCGTGAATCAATTCATCATACCTTCCATGAAAAAAGCGTTTCTCGGTATAGACGTCGGATCGGTCTCAACGAATCTTGCCGCCCTTAATGAGAGGGGTGAGCTGCTGGCTTCTGTCTATTTGAGGACTGGCGGTAACCCGATCCGGGCGGTTCAGAAAGGGATAGCGCTTCTCCGCGAGAGGATACCCGGGGAAATTGATGTGCGGGGTGTGGGCGCAACAGGAAGCGCTCGTTATCTTACCGGCGTTGTTGCCGGGGCGGACCTGATAAAAAACGAAATAACATCACATGCTGTGGCGGCGGCTTACGTGGTTCCTGATGTAAGAACCGTTATCGAAATAGGGGGGCAGGACTCAAAACTCATTGTCCTTCGTGATGGAATGGTTACCGATTTCGCGATGAATACGGTGTGCGCAGCCGGAACGGGGTCATTTCTGGACCATCAGTCCGCGAGACTTTGTATTCCGGTCGAAGATTTCGGCGCTCTTGCCCTTAAGGCTAAAAATGGCGTTCACATCGCGGGCAGATGCTCAGTATTTGCTGAGTCTGACATGATACACAAACAACAGATGGGATATCCTGTTGAGGAAATAGTCCTTGGGCTTTGCCGCGCTCTTGTTCGCAACTACTTAAATAACCTCGCTAAGGGAAGAAAACTCTCTCCGCCAGTCGTTTTCCAGGGAGGGGTTGCGGCAAACGCAGGGATGAAACGTGCTTTTGAAGAGGCTCTCGGTTTCGAGATAACAGTTCCAAAACATCACGACGTCATGGGTGCGATTGGCGTAGCGCTTCTCACCATGGAAGAGATGACGCCCTGGTCGCAGACTAAATTCAGAGGTTTTTCGTTGAGTGAGCTTGATTACTCGACCTCATCTTTTTTCTGTACCGGATGCTCGAATTCCTGTGAGGTGGTAAAAATTAAAGTTGAAAAGAAAACACTTGCCTGTTGGGGGGGGCGTTGTGGGAAGTGGGAACTGGATTTAGAATTTGAAGGCTCCAGAATTCCGCGTGGATAATTTGCGGAAGGAATCCTGATTTCCGGGTTTCCAGCTGATTTAGCTGGGTTCAGGATAATAAAACCATTTGTAATCAATGTCAGGAAATGGGATTGAAGTAATCCATGACCGTTGATATGCAAAAACTTTATTACGTTCGATGGGGAAAATCATGCGTGAAAAACCTGGATATCTTATTGTCTTAAATACTACTCTTCTTCTGGGGAGCTGGGTTCTTTTCTTGTTTGAGGGTTGCGCTAAACCCGTGCGGACCAATCCCTCTGAAATACTCAAGGAGGCATATGTTACTCAGGAGGGTCTAAAAAGCGTAAAGGTACGATTAAAACTGGAGATAAAAGTGCTCGATTCTCCAGGGGGAAACGAGCTCGCTCGCAGGTCACTGACCGGAGAGGGTGAATACGAGCGTCCCGACAGATCGAAAATGATTACTAAATCTGACTCAAGCATAACAGAAGTCATAACGATTGGGGATACATCCTATGTCAGATCGGAGAAAGAGAACTGGGTAAGAAAAAGAGCATCTGGCTTTGCGGATACCGCAGTGACAGTTAGGAATGTGTCAAATCTTATGAAATTCACGAAACAATTAACATTAAAAGGTATGGATTATAAAGCTTACCATCTCACCTTCAGGGTTGATCTCAGCAAGCTCAAAGGAGGTTTTACCTCGAGTGACCAAAAAACGCCGTTACTCGAGAGCGCGATTGCCGATGTTGATCTATGGGTTGATAAAAAGAATTTCAGGGTCAAGCGGTTAAGAGTCAAGCAAAGCGGTGAATCGTCGGGATTGCCCGGGGGGTTCGTGACAACCTCAGTCAATTTCGAGTTTTTCGATTTCAATAAACCTGTTTCGATAGAGGCACCTTTCTAACTGGTTACGCGTTTCTTCTGTTGATATAAAAAAATGCGTAGCTTGTGCCGTATTGTTAACAAAGGCTCTTTAAAAGACCGCTCAAAAGCCAAAGTGTCTAGCGAGGCGAAGCAGGGTGGGTTTGCTCAATGAGACCGCGTCAAACTCGCATATTTCATGACAACAATAACATCTGATGCACCTTTCGCTCTTTATCCTCGCGTGACCTTTTTCCATGGATATCGCACTTTCGGGGCAAATCTCCACACATTTTCCGCACCCGGTGCAAATACCCGGCGAGACGATCGGTTTTGCTGTGAGAAGCTTCGCGAATTTTTTCATTAAGAATTCTGGCACAGGGGCGCTCTGTTCCTTACCGAGAGGAAGCCTGAAATCGCTAACAGAAAGGTTTTTTGGATTCTCGCCAACGACAACGATATCCTCGGACCTACCGGAAAACAATCCTCTTTCTATCGCGAAATGAAGTGCCCTATTCGCGTGGTAATCCTTTCCGATAAGCATCATCAGTAGAAAATCAATTGCAAACGGGTTTTGTCCCGCTGCGATAAAACCTGTCAGGATTTTTTCTCCCTGCCTTGGGCCCTCTCCTTGCATGGATTCTATGGCGTCCACGAGATGGAATTTTGGCGCAGCGGCTATGCAAACGTCCACAAGGAGATTGGCAAAATCATCGGCGTTGTTGAACCTGGAGTGATATGCGAACTTTGTCATTCCGGGAACCGCTCCGTATAGATTCTTTATCGCGGCGGTAATTCCGACAAGTTCATGCGTTTTGAATTTTGGTAGTGATATCAGAACGTCAGATTGTGCCATCGAGTTCGAAATGGTTATGCTCTTCAGCTGGCTTCCTTCCTTAACTGTCACTTCCCGCACGGAGGTATCAAAATTAAGAATTGCACCGGTATCTGCAGCCACGCTTTCCAGGCCAGTCCGCGAGTAAACCCGTTTGAGATACGGGGAAGCATTTCCTCCCCCCGGGCAATCCCCTATTGTTACCTTTTTCGTCACCCTCATGACCTGCTTTACTACTGCTCTGACTACTTCAGGATGTGTCGTAACGCATTTTTCGGGTGTTGAGGGAAGCAGCGCGTTCGCCTTGATAAAAACTCGACTCGATGGCTCAACTATGGATTCGGGTCCGCCGAGCAGTTCAAACGCTTCTTCCACTGCTTCATCAACCTTCACCCGGTCGTAACTTTCGCAAGACACGAGTGAAACCTTATTTTTATTTAAACTAGGGCTTCGTCTTTCAGAAATAGCGCTCATGATCGTTTTAGACTTTACATAAACATAGGACAATACTTAAATGATATATTACTTCTTCGCAATACCCATCAAAAACTTGTCTACGAAGGGGATTGCTCCTGGGCCGATAGTTTCGTTCTGGCTTTTTAGAAAATTTAAGCGGTTTATCCTGTAAAGGGTTGTTACAGCGATTTCCTTCTTGACTATACTATTATTTTATGTGATCCCTGATTGTGAGTTAATACATCAAGATTGTTATTACCGAAAGGAAATTCATATGGAAAGCGCTGGAGATTTTTCCAGAGTTGAAATTTCTCTTGTTTGTGATGGATATAGGTTGAAAGGTGAACACAGGAAACCCAGACAATCAAAAGCTCTTGTCGTTCTTATTCATGGAATACCCATGTCCAGACCCGATCCTTCCGACGGTGGCTATCCGGAGTTGTGCGCAAAATTAAATGAGCGCGGGATCGCGACAGTTTTCTTAAACTTGCGAGGCACTGGCGAATCCGAGGGCAATTTCTCGATGGCTTCATGGTACAGGGATGTGCTTTGTTTGATGGATTATGTTTTGAACAATATAACGGAAGAAAGCGAATCGCTTTTTCTTGCCGGGTTCTCGGCGGGCGGCGCGATTGCTTTGAGGTTCGCATCAGAGCGAAATGTCGTCACCGGCGTTATCTCCTTTGCTTGCCCCGCAAAATTTACTGAGATATTCGGGCGCGATGAAATATTTGCGTTTATCGAGCTTTCAAGGGAGATAGGCATAATAAAAGACCTTCAATTCCCTCCGGATCCTTTTGACTTTTTTGAGGAATTAAACGGTTTCAATGCGGAGGAATATGTCTCAGGGATCAGCCCCGTACCGCTTTTGATTGTCCATGGAGCTAATGATGAACTTGTTCCCGTGGAGCACGCGAGAAGAATTTTTGAGCGTGCTCGAGAGCCCAGATTCTTGAAAATTCTTGAGGGAGGAACTCATCATCTGAGGAGAGACCCGAGGTCAGTGGACATTATTGACAAGTGGGTTATAAATGTCATTTCCGGGTGCCATCATTAACACTTTTTCAGCTTGATATCGGTTCAATAATAACACCTTTCTCGCTTATTACCCCGGAATACTAATAAGCGTAAAATTTTTGCTTGACTTGCTTGTACTTCGCACTTATAATTTTGCTTGTATTGCTTATAGTTTCTCACTTATAAAAAAATTTGGGAATTTCCCTTGATGCTTACGCATTTGATCTCGGAATTCAAAATAAGGAAACCAATCCTCATAGCGCTTGTTATGATATTTCCTTTCGTGTTCTCGAGTTTCTCCTCCAGTCTGGCTACGCCCATGCCTTCTAGCAGGTTTTGCCCACCTATTGATGGTCAGATAATATCGGGGTTTCGTCACCCAACGGGACATTACGGGGAGGGGGGACATCAGGGGATCGATATATTAGCCCAGCCTGGTACAGCTGTTCGATCTTCCGCTGACGGAGTGGTTTCATGGGTTGGGCAGCTTCCTAGAGGTAAGTTCGTGTCAGTGCTTCATCCTGGGGGAATAAAGACTGTCTATCTCGGGCTGATGGAATTTTATGTTAAGCGAAATGAAGTGGTGAAGAAAGGGCAGGTAATAGGCACCCTTCATGGCTTGAATGATGATTCTTCAGAGGAACCCCATCTTCATTTCGGTGCTTACCTGAACGGTACACCGGTAAATCCTGGAATACTTCTCGGTTTGGAAGAAAGCGACTCTTTTTTGAGGCTTTGTCCGGATTTGAAGTCTTGCACGGCAGTTTCGAGAATGGTCTCAAGCCGAAACGTTTCTTATGAAGTCGAAAGGAAATTGGGCGGATTTTATAGTGTTCACAATGTTCAAAGACGTTCTGCTTTGAGGGAAATTGGTGTTCTTGTCGGCGGGGGTATTAATTTCCTTGTACAAAAAGCAAAAGACTCAGCGCTGGGGGCTGGCCAGTTTTTTAAATCAGCGTGGACGAAGGTAGCCTGTTTAATTTTAAGGAGCTCGTGGGCAGTTATTTGCCGGACGGCTCGATTTGTCTGGTCAAACAGGTTAGTTAAAGCCATAACCGCGGGACTGCTGGCTGCTGTTGTGGTCGTTTTAGGTGTTGCTTTATCTGTTATGGCTTTCGGTGTTGCTCCTGCAGCCGGCTTTATAGCGGCTATCGCTTGTATGGTGGCGAGCGGTGGGGGAGCAGGTTTGTTTGCTTTCGTGCATAATGGTGAGTTCACTGT
>JACVIW010000114.1 GCA_015711695.1 Candidatus Geohydrothermomicrobium daggyaiense | reverse complement strand
AGTGCCGCATATGGGGTGGAATGTGCTTAAGGTTAAAAAAGAAAGCCCCCTCCTTATCGGAATTAAGGATGGTGATCGCTTCTACTTCGTTCACTCATACAGGTGTGTCCCGAAAGATAAGGCTGACATAGTGGCTGTGACCCCCTACGGTGAAGATTTTGTTTCAGTCGTCTGGCGGAATAATATCATGGGAGTGCAGTTCCACCCTGAGAAAAGCAGCAGTCTAGGGTTAAGAATTCTCGCAAATTTCGGCAGAGTTGTTGAACGAAGCCGAAGTACACTAAGGAGCGATTGACTTGTTTCTCGTAATTCCTGCTGTTGATGTGCGAAGAGGAAGATGCGTGAGACTTTTTAGAGGCTCCACGGAGATAGAAACGGTTTTTGACGAAGATCCCGTGGAAGCGGCATGTAAATGGGAAAGCGAGGGAGCAAAATTTCTTCATGTTGTTGATCTCGATGGAGCTTTCACGGGTCAGCCGGAAAACTTCAATGTGATAAAAAGGGTTATAAAAAGCGTTAAAATCCCGGTTGAGGTTGGTGGGGGGATTAGGGAAAGTATAACAGCGCAAAGATATCTTGAAGTCGGAGCGGAAAGAATAGTTCTGGGGACAAGAGCGTTGACGGACCCGAAATGGCTCAGGTCAATAATCCAGAAAATGGGCGAAAGGATTGTGGTTGGGGTTGACGCCCGCCGTGGGAAAGCGACCACCTCCGGATGGACAGAATATACCACTTTTAGCGTTGTTGAAGCTGTTCGTTTCCTTTGTGAGAAGGGAGTAAAGCGGATAATTTATACCGACATCTCGCGGGACGGTACTCTCTCTGGACCGAATTTCGCTCAAATAGAAAAGGTCGCAAGGGCTTCTAGAGTGCCAGTTATAGCTTCGGGTGGCGTAGGCAGCGTTGAAGACGTCATAAAAATATCCAAACTTGAGCCTTTGGGCGTGGAGGGTGTGATAATAGGAATGGCTCTCTACAAGGGCGCGGTTGACCTCAAAGAAGCGATCAGGCGTGTCGAGAATGGGAGCGAACAGAATATATGAATCCGGTATTTGAGGGTGAGGTAAATTATTGTCAGTGATGAATGCGATTTTCAAATGGAGACTCCATGCTTGCTAAAAGAATAATCCCGTGTCTTGACGTAGAAGGTGGAAGAGTAGTCAAGGGTATCCATTTCAACGATCTTCGTGACGCAGGGGACCCGGTAGAACTTGCGGCTTTCTACGATAACGAGGGAGCAGACGAACTTGTCTTTTTGGACATAACAGCGTCGCATGAGGGGCGCGAAACCAAAATCAGCCTCGCAAGCAGAGTTGGCGAGGAGGTATTTATCCCATTCATAATCGGAGGGGGAATCGGGTCGGTTGAAGAAATTCAGAGAATACTTGCTGCTGGAGCGGATAAAATCTCAATAAATACGGCGGCGGTCAGAGACCCGAAACTCATCAAGCAAGCGGCAAGGCGATTTGGGAGTCAGTGTGTTGTAGTGGCGATTGACGCGCGAAAAGTGGAAGATGGAAAATGGGAGGTTTTTACACACGGGGGTAGAACACCGACTGGTATGGACGCTGTTGAGTGGGCTCGCAAGGTAGAAAATCTGGGGGCTGGGGAGATACTTCTTACAAGTATGGATAGAGACGGGACTAAACTCGGTTATGACATACCTCTTACCGCATCGGTTTGCCGGGCGGTACAAATTCCTGTCATTGCGAGCGGAGGGGCTGGAAACCTTGAACACCTCGCGGAGGTGATTGAGGAAACTGATTGTGATGCAGTGCTTGCCGCAAGTATTTTCCACTACAGAGAATACTCCATAAGGGAGGCTAAAGAGTATCTCGCGTCAAGAGGAATAGAGGTAAGGTTATAAATTCATAGACATTTATGGTTGTTTGTGATTGAATAACAAGTCAAAGTTTCTTAGGATAGTTTTTCCGGTAAGGGGGGGTGCTAAATGATCCGTGATCGATTCGGTAAGTTTTTGATTTTCTGTACTTGTTTTATGTTTTTTTTATCGATTCTAGCTGGTGGCTGTGGCAAGAAGGAAGAAAAGCCTGTTACTCCCACGAAAGAACCATACAAGATCGGCGCGGTTCTATCTATAAGCGGACCCAATGCGCCTTTAGGTACACCCGAGCAGCGTGCAATCAGGCTCTATGAAAAGGAAATAAACTCAAAGGGTGGAATCGATGGTCATCCTCTAGAAGTCATCATTGAAGACGACGAAAGTGACCCGGCTAAAGCAAGCACCGCAGTGACAAAACTAATAACGCAGATGAATGTTCTGGCGATTGTTGGAAGCAGTGGTACGGGCACCACGCTCGCCATGGTTCCGATAGTTGAGAAAGAGAATGTTCCTCTGGTTTGCTGTGCCGCAGGTGCGCAGATAACAAATCCCATTAACAAGTGGGTTTTCCGGACTCCGCCTACAGATACCATGGCGCTCCAGAAAGTTCTCGATTATCTTAAGAACACCCTCAAGGTGACAAAGGTCGCCGTTCTGCATGACGCAAACGCTTTTGGAACAGGCGGCGCAGACGCTCTTCAGGCTCAGGCGCCTGACTACGGAATTACAGTTGTCGCCAGAGAAAGTTATGGCTCCACCGATACGGACATGACCGGACAGCTGACGAAGATCAAGCAAACTCCAGCGCAAGCGCTGGTTGTCTGGGGCACGAATCCCGGGCCCGCCGTTGTGGCGCAAAACATGAAGCAGCTTGGAATGAAAATACCGTATGTGGGTTCACACGGAATAGCAAATAAGAAATTCATCGAACTTGCTGGCGCAGCCGCTGATGGTGTGGTTTTTCCCGCTGGACGTCTCTTGATTCCGAGCTCCATACCGGAAGGTAGCAAATGGCGCAAGGCTGTTGACCGGTTCGCTCGTGCATACAAGGAGGAATACCAGCTGGAGATTGACACGTTCGCGGCGCATGGATATGACGCGATAGCGATCGTGGTAGAGGCTTTGAAGAAGGCTGGCCCTGACCGCGCGAAAATTCGTGACCAAATAGAAAACACCAAAGGATTCGTAGGTATAGACGGTGTATACAATTACAGCCCCACTAATCACGACGGATTGTCGGTGGACGACTTAATAATGATAAGGATTGTGAACGGTAAATGGGTGCAGGAGAAATCCTGACCCGAAGAATTCAGCAGTTAACCGAGGCTAGGTCATGAAGACCTAGCCTCTTTTATGGCCTAAGATTGCTAATTCTAAAAGCGATAAGGAGAAATATTTTTGACTATACCTCTATAATCGTTAACATATATTGCTGTCTCTGGAAAAGGGGGTAAGACTGCCAGTAAGACTCTCAGAAAGAAGGTATGCTCTTTCAATATTCGGTGCATGTGCGTTTCTGCTCATAATTATTACCCTTGCCGCTAAGAAGTCCACGGGATTTCAATGGATACTGAGCGGACTTACAGTCGGCAGTATTTACGCATTGATAGCAATGGGTTTTTCGGTAATTTTTTCAAGCACCAGGGTAATCAACTTTGCCCAGGGCGAGTTCAGTATGCTTGGCGGAATGCTTATGTACACTTTCAATAATTACGCCGGGATCCCCGCACCATACTCGTTCATTCTCTCAGTCCTAATTGTTACTATTATCGGGGCAAGCTTCGAACGGCTTATCATTCATCCGCTAAAGAAACCGGGCGTTATCACCGTTGTTTTGATAACAATAGGTCTTTCAATCTTTTTCAGGGCAGTTGCAAAGTGGATTTGGGGAACAGACACTCTTGCGATACGGCCATTTTCTGGAGAAAAACCGTTCCGAATTTTCGGGGCCAGCCTTGTTCCTCAGAGCTTATGGATTTTCGGATTCACTCTATTCGCGGTGATCCTGATGTTTATATTTTTTAATCGTTCTCTTGTTGGAAAAGGGATGAGAGCGGCTGCGGAGAATCCTGAAGCGGCAAGTTTGATCGGGGTGAGTCCTTCCACTACATCTCTTGTGGCGTGGACGATAGCTGCCGCACTGGGTGCATCAGCCGGAATAATCATAGCGCCAATAAAGTTCGTTTCCTTTGATGTTGGGGTTATGCTTGGTTTGAAAGGTTTTGCATCAGCAATCTTAGGAGGGCTGGGTTACGCGCCCGGAGCAGTTTTGGGAGGGTTATCGCTCGGGGTAGTTGAAACGATTATTGCCGGGGTTTTTCCCTCCGGGTATAAAGACGCGGTTGCGTTTCTTGTTCTAATTGTCGTGCTTTTGTTGAGACCCCAGGGGATCCTGGGAAGACAGGAAAGGCTCGAATGAAGTCCTTTTTTGAAAGGAAGAAATCGGACATCGGAAAAACGGAAAACACATACAAAACATTTGCATTTGGTTCGCTTTTGATTCTCTCCGTGCCGCTCTGGGCACGCCTTATTCCTGGTAACGTCATCCATATGGATATTGTTAATGTTATGGTTCTTTCCGGAATATACAGTTGCGCAGTAATCGGCCTTAACATGCTTATAGGATATGCGGGACAGATATCACTCGGCCATGCTGTATTTTTCGGTATCGGTGCTTATTCGGTCGCGATTTTATCCACGCGTTATTCCTGGTTTCCTACCTGGCTTGGAGTCATAATTGGCGCGATAGTCTCATTTGCCATCAGCTGGGTTGTTGGCAGACCTGTTCTAAAGCTGAAAGGTCATTATCTTGCCATGGCGACTCTCGGTCTCGGGGAGATAGGCTTCATTTTCTTCAGGGAAGCAACTGGGATAACGAAAGGTACTGTGGGGATCACGGCAATTCCATCTCTTTCCATCTTCGGAATCGAGTTTGACAGCAACTTCAAACTTTTCTACGTGGTTTGGCCTATTGCGCTTCTTCTGATGCTTTTCAGCATGAATCTTATCAGGTCAAGATTTGGTAGGGCTTTACGAGCTCTGCACTCAAGTGAAATAGCCGCCGAGGTGGCAGGAGTTAACACTTCAAAGTATAAAACCATTGTTTTTGTCATGTCCGCAGTTTTCACCGCTATAGGCGGCGGGCTCTTCGCTGTGTTCCAGAGGTACGTGAATCCAGAGTCTTTTCATTTCAGTGTGTCAATACTTTTCCTCACGATGGTGGTTGTGGGCGGTCTTGGTAATGTCTGGGGAGCAATTATAGGCTCCATAATAATGACTTTCCTTCCATCAATTATCTCTGCTTTGCCCTATTGGTTCCCTTTCATGCCGAAAAGCCTGACGAATTTCGGTAACTACACGCTGGTCCTTTACGGCTTACTCCTGATTGTTTTCATGATTTTCATGCCCAAAGGAATTGCCTATGCGCTTGAGGTTGGCTATTCTTCCGCTTTAAGAGGAATGAAAAGGATCAGGGACAGAATTTCAGCATTGAAGTATGAAAAGAGGAAGTGACTCAGCATTGGACGCTGGCGAGAATAATGTCCTTCTCAAAGTCGATCACGTGTCAAAATTATTTGGCGGCCTTGCTGCAGTGAATGACGTGTCGTTCGTCGTAAGATCGGGTGAAATAAAAGGCCTTATTGGCCCAAACGGCGCAGGTAAAACAACCCTGTTTGACGTTATCACAGGCATCCAGCCGCCGACCGCGGGCAGGGTCTTCTTCAAAGGGAAAAACGTAGTTGGAATGCGACCCGATGAGATTACGTCCCTGGGAATGGTAAGAACATTCCAGACCATAAAGATATTTGAAGGAATGAGCGTAATAGAAAATGTGATGGTAGGGAGACACTCAAGAACCCGAAGCGGGTTTTTTTCCAGCGGATTTCTCTTGCCTCGCTTTAGAAAAGAGGAAGCTGAGACTTTCGAGTATTCAATGGGGATTCTGGAGATGTTTGGCCTTCAGACAAGAGCTTTTGATCTTGGGACAAGCCTGCCATACGGGCAGCAACGGCTTTTGGAACTGGCAAGAGCGCTTGCGAGCGAACCAGAGATGCTTCTCCTTGATGAACCTGCCGCTGGACTGAATCCGTATGAAACCCATGAATTGACTCAACTGCTTGAGAAAATCAAGGACGCCGGGATAACGCTCCTGGTGGTTGAGCATAACATGGGGGTTGTAATGAATATCTCGGATGAGGTCATCGTTCTTGATTATGGGGAGATAATAGCAAAGGGAACTCCTGAGGAAGTTCAAAACGACCCTCGTGTGATCGAAGCTTATCTTGGTTCGGGGATTGGCAATGCTCAGAGTTGAAAAAGTATCAACTTTTTATGGAAATATACAGGCGTTAAGGGACGTTACTATAAGAGCAAGACGTGGGCGCATTACAACTATAATTGGCGCAAATGGAGCTGGAAAAACCACTCTTTTGCGGACAATTTCGGGGCTTACTCCTGCAAGACATGGTCTCGTACTTTTCGAAGACAAAGACATAACCTCCCTTCCTCCTGATCGAATTGTTCGAATGGGCATTTCTCAGGTGCCGCAGGGAAGGCAGATATTTAGCGAATTGACTGTTGAGGACAACTTGAAACTTGGAGCTTACATAAGGAGATTCAGGAAACGATCTGACATCATGCGGGATAAAGAGTTTATTTACGAACTGTTTCCCATACTCTACCAGCGAAGGAAACAAATCGCAGGTACACTATCTGGTGGAGAGCAGCAGATGCTTGCAATCGCGAGGGCGATGATGTCACGCCCCAAACTACTGTTGCTGGATGAACCATCGATGGGGTTAGCACCGAAGGTCATACAGTCGATTTTTAAGACTCTTTTTGACCTTCACGAACAGGGTCTTACTATCTTGATTGTCGAACAGGACGCGAAGATAGCCCTTGAAGCTTCGGATTACGGATATGTGATGCGCATGGGGAAGATTGCTCTTGAGGGAAGCGCAAAAGAATTGCTCGAAAACGAGGAAGTCAAAAGGATTTATCTGGGGTGATGGCATTATGGGTGAAGGGGAAGTTGAGGTTAGAAGAATTGAGGATTTAAATTTTGACCAGAGGGGACTTATTCCTGTGATTGTGCAGGATGAGTCTTCGAAGGATGTATTGATGCTTGCTTATATGAACGCGGAATCGCTATCCCTTACCCTTAAGGATGGCAGAACATGGTTCTACTCAAGAAGCAGACAACAACTGTGGGCGAAGGGCGAAACGAGCGGCAACATCCAGAGAGTCAAGAAAATCATGTACGATTGTGACGCGGACGCTTTGCTTGTAATTGTTGAGCAAGCGGGGGTAGCGTGCCACACGGGCAATTATTCGTGTTTCTACAGGGAACTTCCCTCCTCTTTATTAACAAGTAAACCATCTGAATAATCGTTTTTTAAATCCTTTTGGACAACTATACCCAAAAGAATTAATTTCCCTGTGTTTGATCAATCTCCTATGCAATAAATCTAAACACAGGTTTAAACACAGGTAATATCATTTCTTCACAGAAAAGCTCGCCCAAGAGAGGTGCTATGTCTGTGTCCTGGTATGTTGCTATA
>JACVIW010000113.1 GCA_015711695.1 Candidatus Geohydrothermomicrobium daggyaiense | reverse complement strand
CGCGATCTTGTACACTCACAAACCTCCATCAAAACCATGCTGCTTTAAATCAGTCCCTTTCTATTTCGAGCCTTTTCTTGACAAATTCTATCAACCCACCAGAAGAAACTATATCCCGCATAAAATCGGGATACGGTTGCGCATAATACATCTCTCCGGTCTCAAGATTTTTCACTAACCCATCTTCGAGATTCACGCTGATTCTCGTTCCGTCAGATATCGACCGGTACGCTTCCGGGCACTCCACGATAGGAAGTCCAGTATTTATTGCATTTCTGAAAAATATTCTCGCAAAAGAAGCAGCTATAACGCAGGATATCCCTGCACCTTTTATGGCAAGAGCGGCATGCTCCCTGCTTGAGCCTGATCCGAAATTCACCCCGGCAAGAATTATGTCTCCCTTCCTTACCTTCTTCGGAAAACCAGGATCCAGACCCTCCAGCAAATGCCCTCCCAGTTCCACAGCATCCGATGTCACCAGGTAAGTCGCGGGAATGATTAAATCGGTATTTATATGATCGCCCAGTTTATGAACATTTCCGACGATTTCCCCTTCTTCGCAGATCATATGATTTCCTCCGGGTTAGTAATCATTCCTGTTATCGCGGAGGCAGCAGCCACAGCGGGATTGCAGAGAAAAACCTCGCTTTTTGCATGCCCCATTCTGCCAGCAAAATTCCTGTTAGTGGTTGAGAGAGCCTTTTCGCCTGAAGCGAGCACCCCCATGTGTCCCCCGAGGCAGGGTCCGCAAGTCGGCGGTGATATTACCGCCCCGGATTCAAGAAAGATGTCGATCAAACCCTCTCGTAGAGCTTTGCGATACACTCCGGGAGACCCCGGAATAACAATCAAGCGCAATCCCTTCGCGATCTTTTTATTTTTCAAAACATCCGCCGCTATCCTCAAATCTTCAATCCTTCCGTTCGTGCATGACCCTATAACAACCTGGTCGAGCTTCACCCTGGGTGCCTGGGAAACAGGGACCGCGTTCGAAGGAAGCGAAGGCAACGCAACCTGTGGTTCGAGTACACTCAAATCAACCGTAATTTCCGAAATATAACCGTATCGGTCCGGCTCAATCGAAAAGGGTGACGCATCAACTCCCACAGATTTGAGAAAATCTTTAGTGACACCGTCAACAGGAAAAAGTCCATTTTTAGCACCAGCCTCGACAACCATATTAGCAACCGACAATCTCCCCTCAACGGTGATGTTTTCTATACCCCGACCTGTGAACTCCATCGAAAGATAGGTACCACCGTCCACGCCAATTCTCGATATTATGTGCAGGATGAGATCTTTCCCTCCAACCCACCTGCCAGGCGAACCCAGTACTTCTATCTTTAAAGCTTCCGGAACCCTGAGCCAGGTACTGCCCGTCGCCATTGCCGCCGCAATATCTGTCGAGCCCATACCTGTTGAGAACGCGCCAAGAGCGCCATATGTACAGGTATGGCTATCGGCGCCGATTATGAGATTCCTGGGTCTTACCAATCCAAGTTCGGGTAGAAGCACATGCTCAATACCTGCCTCTCCACCCTCGTAAAAATGCCTTATTCCCTGCTCCCGGGCGAAATTTCGTACGAAAGCACACTGTTCAGCAGAAGCGATGTCTCTGTTTGGAGTGAAGTGGTCAAGCACAAAAACGACTTTTTCCGTATCGAAAACGCTTTTCGCTCCAAGCTTTCTGAACTCCTGGATAGCCAGAGGGGCGGTCACATCGTTTGCGAGAACAAGGTCCACTTTCGCTTCCACAAATTCTCCTGGCTTGAGGCTTTCTTTTCCGACTATCTCGCAGAGTATTTTTCTTGACTCGCTCAAAACCTCCCCCTTTAAAAGCAATAATAGCGGTAAACAAAACGGTGAATATGAACTCAGGCTCTTTTCGGGAGTCAGCGCAAAACTTTGTTTATGGCGTTCAAATAAGCGCGCGCGCTCGCTTCGACAATATCAGTGGAAACACCCCTTCCCACCACCCTTTTTCCGCCAACTTCAAGCTGGATTGTAACATCCCCTAAAGCATCCAGCCCGCCGGTGATAGCTTCGACTGTAAAACTGATGAGCTTGGCGTCAACACCAAGCGCGGCGCGTATCGCTTTACAGGCGGCATCCACCATCCCATCTCCTATTGCCCTTTCGGTTCTTCTCTCTCCATCTCTCTCAAGCGTTATTGTCGCGCTCGGGGGCGCTTCCTTACCGCCTGAATGTACCTCATAACCCGTTAGTTTCCACTCCTGACCCTGCGTCCTTATAAATTCCAGCGCTATAGCCTCAATATCCTTCCCGGAAAGCGAGCCCTTCTTGTCAGCGAGTTCCTTAAATCTAGAGAATGCCTGATCAAGTTCATCATCCTTGAGATAATACCCGAGCCTTTCCAGTTGCTCTTTCAAGGCATGCCTGCCGGAGTGCTTACCCAGGACGATATCGCTTTCAACAAGCCCAACGCTAGAAGCGTCCATTATCTCGTAAGTGGAGCGGGCTTTAAGAACCCCATCCTGATGAATCCCCGACTCGTGAGCGAAAGCATTTCTTCCCACAATCGCTTTGTTTGGCTGCACAGGGTAACCGGTCAGCAAACTAACAAGCCTGCTTGTCCTGCTTATCTCCTCAGTCTTTATTCCGGTTTCGAAACCCAAGAGGTCCTTTCTTACCTTAAGTGCCATTATTATCTCTTCTGAACTGGCATTGCCTGCGCGCTCGCCCAAACCGTTTATCGCACATTCAACCTGCCTTGCTCCAGACTTAAGAGCAGCAATTGAATTGGCAACGGCAAGACCGAGATCGTTATGGCAGTGCACGCTCACAAGCACATTCTCAATGCCAGGTACTTTTTCCATTAGCGTTCTGATGAGATCTCCAAACTCTTCGGGGATAGCGTATCCAACGGTATCAGGTATATTGACTACGGTCGCCCCTTCCCTGATGACCGCCTCAAGGACCTCACAAAGATAATCAACATCGCTCCTTGTTGCATCCATAGGAGAGAATTCAACGTCGCTCGTGTGCCTTTTTGCCAGCCTGACAGCATCAACAGCAAGCTGTTTTACCTCCTGGCGCGATTTTTTAAGTTGATAGGCAAGGTGAATATCGGAAGTGCTTATAAACGTGTGAATCCTGGGATTCTCCGCTTCCTTTATCGCCTCCCATGCCGTGTTTATATCATCCGGCAACGCCCTAGCGAGAGCGCAGATAACAGGTTCACGTATTTTTTTAGCTATCTGGCAAACAGCGTCAAAATCGCCCTTGCTGGTCGCCGGGAAGCCCGCCTCAATTACGTCGACCTTTAGTTTCTGCAATTGTTCGGCTATTTCCAGTTTCTCTCTTGTCCCAAGGCTTATTCCGGGAGATTGTTCCCCATCCCGAAGTGTTGTGTCGAAAATATAGACCCTATTGCCCAAAAACTTCTCACCTCATGACCTTTAAAGTGCTATCATTTTTACATCCCTTATGCCTTCCTCACTGCCGAGCTTATTTATGATCTCGACTGGAATTGGCTTGTCAAGAGAAAGTCCCATAGCTGCATTACCGGTTATCTTGGCTCTTCCCACCTGAAGACTTTCGATGTTTATGTTGTTTTCACCAAGTATCGTTCCAACTTTACCTATCATGCCCGGTTTATCATCATAGACAACGAAACACATATATCTTGAGGGAGAAATCTCAATCTCATAATCGAGAACGTCCACAAACAACTCCTGATTTTTACCCAGAAGTGTTGCCCCGGCGGAAATTCGCCTCGTTTCATCTGAAGCAGTAGCCCTGATGATATTCAAAAAATCTCTGGATTGCTTGCTTTTGCTTTCTTTTATGTTTATCCCGCGCTCCTCGGCTATGACTCTCGCATTCACGTACGTTACGGGTTCTGTAGAAATAGCCTCGAGGAAACCTTTAATGAAAGCCACAGTTAAAAGGGATGTATCGCTTTTGCTTATTTCACCCATGAACTCAAGTTCTATCTCATCTACCGCGCCTTCAACCAGGCGATTAAGGAGCTTGCCCAGTTTTTCGGCAAGTGGAAGAAAGGGTTGAAGGGCCTCAACAATCTCGCGGTGTGGCATAGTTATATTGACCGCGCCACTGACGAACTCGCCCTTCAAGCCCGCGATAACCTGCTCCGCTATGGCTATGCCCGCTTTATATTGAGCCTCCCTTGTGCTCGCCCCCAGGTGGGGTGTCGCCACCACCTGTGGCATCTGACAGAGAGGGCTTTCCCCTGGAGGTTCACATTCGAAGACATCCAGTGCCGCGCCTGCTACGATCCCATTTTCTATAGCCTGAAGAAGGGCTTTTTCATCTATGACGCCACCCCGGGCAACGTTTATTATCCTTACGCCCCTCTTCATCTTTTCAAATTGTTCTTTTCCTATCATGTGATGAGTCTCTTCGGATTTCGGAACATGTAATGTAATGAAATCACTTTCGGACAGCAGTTCATCGATACTCGACTTCAGTTCCACACCAAGCCGCTTCGCTTTGGCTGTAGCAACAAAAGGATCATAGGCTATCACCTTCATCCCGAAAGCAGAAGCGCGCTCAGCCACCAGAGTACCTATGCGTCCGAGCCCTATAATTCCAAGAGTTTTTCCGTTGAGTTCGACGCCCTGGTATTTGGAGCGTTCCCATTCACCCCTTGACAGTGACGCGCAAGCCGCAGGGATGTTTCTGGCAAGTGCAAGCATGACCGCTATCGTGTGTTCGGCAGCGGATACGATATTGCTTTCGGGAGCGTTTGCCACAAGAATTCCCTTTTTTGTTGCTGCCTCGACATCGATATTATCCACACCTATGCCAGCCCTTCCAATCATTTTCAGCCTGGCCGCCTTGCTGATTACCTCCTCATCCACTTTTGTGCCGCTTCTGACTATGAGCGCATCATATTCTCCAATGCGTTCAAGGAGCTCGTTTCTATCGATTCGATCATACGCGTCAACTTCAAAGTGCGCTTTGAGTTTCTCCACTCCTTCAGGCGCAAGCTTTTCCGCAACAAGAACTCTCATCTTCTCAAAAGCATTCATGACGATACCTCTCACACTCCGGAATCCCTCATTAAAACTCTCGGCTAAACACTAAAAACAAAAAGCAAACCGTTTTCACAAAAATATTGATTCTAAATCAATGGAATCTTTTTTATTCCTCATAAAGAATTTTCATTGCCGAGGAAACCCCCGTTCCCAGCTCGACGGGAAACCCGAGTTCCTTCAAGCCAAACTCCACTGCAGCAAGCTGGACAATAATGTCGTATCTGTCAAAATATCCAACGTGTCCGAGCCTGAATATCTTTCCTTTCAGTTTGCTTTGCCCACCAGCTATAAATATGCCATATTTACTTCTGAGAAGCCTCACAAGATCACCACTGTTTATCCCGTCCGGCGAAATCACTGAAGTAACAACCGATGCCCTTGATGAATCTTTCGCAAACAATTCAAGCCCAAGCGCTTTTACGCCAGCTCTTGTTGCTCTCGCGAAAAGTTCGTGCCTTGCCCAAACATTTTCAAGTCCCTCATCCTTGATCATTTTTAAAGCCACATCCAGCGCCTGCAACAGCGTGATCGCCGGGGTGTAGGGTGTCTGGGGAGGCGTTTTTGAAAAAGATTTCCTTGCCGCCTTGAAGCAAAAATAATACCTGGGCAATCTCGCGGTTTCGACAGCTTTCCAGGCTTTTTCGCTAACTGCGACAAACGCCAGCCCTGGCGGAGTCATAAGCCCTTTCTGAGAGCCACCCACAGCAATATCCACACCCCATTCATCGGTTTTGAAAGGGGCGGCGCAAAGACCGCTTATCGTGTCAACCACGAAGAGTGCGGGCGTCTGCCTGACTATCCTACCGAACGCTTCAACGTCATTGACAACACCGGTTGATGTCTCACTATGGGTGAGCATAACACCCTTGATGTCAGGATTTTCACTTAAAACTCTTTCGCAATCCGAAGGATTTGCGGACTCACCCCAATTGTACGCTACCTGGATTACATCAAGACCAAAAAAACTTGCTATCTCAACAAATCTTTCGCCGAACTTACCTCCATTGAAGACAGCCACTTTATCTCCAGGAGAAAAACAATTCGCTACCGCAGCTTCGAGCCCGCCCGTTCCGCTCGAGGCGAAAACGACAATGTCGTTCTGAGTCTGAAATGCATATTTAAGTCCGTCCAGAACCCTGGAGAAAAGTTCTCCAAAATCCGCCGAACGATGGTGAATCATTTTCGACTGCGCCACACTGACACTGTGGGGAACGGGCGTAGGTCCCGGTGTGAAGATATAGTCCTTCTTCAATTCCAAACCTCCTTGATTGCTTAGTTTAAACAGAGATAAGAACGACGATAACGGTTAAGAAATTATACACTCTAGCCAAATAAAATTCTAAAATTTTTTTAAAGCCATTTCATCATTGACCTGAGACGCTTTCCCACTTCCTCTATCGGATGGTTTGCTTCCTTTTTTCTCATTGCTTCAAAAGAGGCTCTGTTTGCCCTGTTTTCAAGTATCCATTCAGTGGCGAAAACGCCATTCTGAATCTCTTCAAGGATTCGTTTCATTTCCTCTCTTGTCGAGGATGATATGACTCTTTTTCCTCTTGTCATGTCCCCGTACTCGGCGGTGTCACTTATCCTCGCCCTCATGCCGCTAATTCCTCGAGCCTGAATGAGATCCACGATTAGTTTGAGCTCATGAAGACATTCAAAATACGCAACTTCCGGTTGATATCCCGCATCGACAAGCGTCTCGAAAGCGGCTTTTATCAGTTCCGTAGTGCCTCCGCACAGGACAACCTGTTCACCAAACAGGTCAGTCTCAGTTTCCTCCTTAAAGGTCGTCTCGATAACACCCGCTCGCGTCGCACCCAAACCCCGGGCATAAGCAAGCGCTCTTTCCAGGGCCCTGCCTGTGTAATCTTGCTGTACAGCGACCAGCGCCGGGACTCCTTTTCCCTCTAAATAAGCTTCTCTGACCAACACACCCGGACCCTTCGGAGCAACCATCATCACGTCCACATTTTCGGGCGGGACAATCTGGTTAAAATGGATGTTGAAACCATGAGCGAAAAGAAGCGCTTTGCCTTCCGTTAACCCGGGCTTGATACACTTCTCATAAACGGCAGGCTGACGATCATCTGGGATAAGCAGCATGATCATGTCAGCCTCGCCGCATGCCTCTTCAACCGTAGTAACGGCAAGACCATCCAAGCGCGCTCTTTCGATTGCTGGGCTGCCAGACCTTAATCCTACAATGACCTCAAGTCCGCTGTCTTTAAGGTTTTGCGCATGGGCATGCCCCTGATTTCCGTAACCAATTATCGCTATTTTCTCACCCTTCAAAGCGTCCGGATTAACATCTTCTTCATAATAAATTTTTGCCATTTCTCCTCCCGTAACAACCTTTGCGTATCCCCGGCATAAAACTATAAAAGCGAAAATCCACTGAAATAACGCCTATCCTCTTGAAAGAGCAACCGTTCCAGTTCTCACAAGTTCTGCAATACCGTAAGA
>JACVIW010000112.1 GCA_015711695.1 Candidatus Geohydrothermomicrobium daggyaiense | reverse complement strand
CCATTGTTTACTCTAAGATTCCAGCTTCTGTGGCGGGTGTTTTCACAACAAATAAGCTTGCGGCAGCTCCCGTTATCATTTCAAGGCAGCGCGTTTCCAGCGGAATAGCGCGCGCTGTCGTTATCAACAGCGGAAATGCAAATGCGCTGACAGGGAGCAGGGGGTTTGATGACGCCCTGCGGATTGCGGCTGAAGCGGAATCAGTGCTTGGAATTCCAGAGGGTCAGGCGCTTGTTGCTTCGACGGGATTGATTGGGGAATACCTTCCGTTGGATAAAGTGCTCAATGGGATAAGGGAGTGCGCTGCCGAGTTGAATCCTGGAGGCAACACCGATGCGGCAAAAGCTATTATGACCACTGACACCTATCCGAAGGAACTCGCCGTCGAAATGGTTATTGGGGATAGGATAGTGAGAATTGGTGCGATGGCCAAAGGTGCGGGAATGATTCATCCGAATCTTGCAACGATGATATGCATAATAACCACCGATGCGTTCATCGATCCAAAAACGCTTTCAGCATGGCTTTCTCAGGCATGTGAATGGTCATTCAACAGAATATCGGTTGACGGAGACCAGTCGACGAACGACACCGTACTAATGCTTGCAAACGGCGCTTCCTTTACACCCGGTTATGTGATGACTGACGATGAAAAGGAACTCTTTTTCAGGGCTTTGTGCTGGCTTTGCGGTAACCTTGCTATTGCAATAGTTAAGGACGGCGAAGGGGCAACAAAGATACTGAGGATCGTTGTGAACGGTACTCGCACTGACAGAGAAGCGGTCGCGATCGCGAGAAGTAGCGCGAACTCGAATCTTGTGAAATGCGCGTTTCACGGTGGTCTTCCGGGATGGGGAAGGGTGGCGGCGGCAATCGGTTCCAGCGGTGTGGATCTAAGGCCGGAAGAACTTGAAATACTCATTGGTGATCAGCGTGTCATCGAAGCCGGAAGGCCCTCAAATCCTGACCTAGAAGAAGTTTCCGTCCTACTGGCAAGGGACGAATTCGAGATAACTGCCAATGTGGGAAACGGTAAGGGTTCTGCATACTTTATCACCTGTGACCTGTCTGAGGATTACGTCAGGCTCAACTCAGAGCATAAGTCTTAGAGAGGTGTTTGCTATGACGGGTGTGGATGAAGGCGGAGAAGTCTCGGTAAAGGCTCGGATTCTTACGGAAGTGCTCCCTTACATAAAACTCCATAGAGGGAAAACTGTTGTGATCAAGTTTGGTGGTACCGCAATGGATAAAAAGGATATCAGGGAGAAGTTTGCCTCTGATGTTGTTCTGATGAGATATGTGGGGATCAACCCTGTGATTGTTCATGGAGGAGGTCCCCAGATAACGGATTACATGAGGAAGCTCGATATCCCTGTAAGTTTTATAAACGGACATCGAGTAACTGACACGCAAACCATGGAGCTCGTAAAAATGGTGCTGGTGGGGAAGATCAACAAGGAGATTGTTTCCCTTATAAACAGACACGGGACTCTTTCAATTGGCCTTTCAGGGGAAGACGGGAATCTAATAATTGCCAGGAAGAAGAAAGGTGATTCGGGTGAGGACCTTGGATGGGTGGGGGAAGTAGTTTCCATCAACACATTGATAATACAGGAACTTATCGCTAACGAACTTATACCGGTTATCGCATCTGTTGGGAGTGACCTTGAGGGCAACAGTTACAACATAAATGCCGACATAGTTGCAGGTGAGGTTGCGGCTGCAATCAGAGCGGACAAGATAATATACCTTACAAACGTGAAGGGAATAATGTCTCCTGATGGCAAGCTGATAAGCAAACTTGAACCGGATGCTTGCGTCGATATGCTTGAGAGAGGGGAAATTACCGGCGGGATGATTCCAAAGGTGCAAAGCTGCATAAGGGCGCTTAAATCCGGGGTGAACCGGGCGCACATTATCGATGGAACTACCGAGCACGCTTTGCTTCTTGAAGTGTTTACTGATGAGGGAGTGGGCACAATGATAACCTCATAGAATGTCTCGTGTCTCTGTGGAGGTATAAGTGATCGACGAGCGACTTGAGCGAATAAGAGATTTAGATGAGCAATACGTTATGCAAACGTATCGGCGTCTGCCTGTAGCTTTTGTGAGAGGTTCTGGCTCCTGGCTATACGATACTTCGGGAAATAAATATCTTGACATGGTCTCAGGGTTAGGCGCGGTACCTTTAGGACATTGCCATCCGCATGTTACGGATGCTATCAAGCGGCAGGCAGAAACGCTAATCCACACCACAAATCTCTACTACATCGAACCTCAAACTGATCTTGCGCGGATGATAATAGATAACGCTTTTCCGGGAAAGTGTTTTTTTGCAAACTCCGGCGCGGAAGCCAATGAGGGTGCGCTCAAGCTCTGTAGAAAGTACCATTTTTTAAAAGGAAAACCGAGGACAAAATTTGTCTGCGCATTCGGGTCTTTTCATGGCAGGACCCTGGCAACGCTCTCGGCGGCGGGCCAGCCTCACAAATGGGATCCTTTCCAACCACTGGTTCAAGGTTTCACTCATGTTCCATACAATGACATCAATGCGCTTGAAAGAGAAGTTGACAGTGAGACATGTGCGCTATTCCTGGAACCCATCCAGGGTGAATCAGGTATTTATCCCGCCACAAAGGAATATCTCAAGGCGGCTCGCGAAATCTGTGATTCGACAGGTGCTCTTCTTGTCCTTGATGAGGTACAGACGGGTCTTGCAAGGACTGGGAGGATGTTCGCGCACCAGCATTATGAGATTGTTCCAGACGTGATGACACTCGCGAAAGGTTTAGGCAACGGTGTTCCCATAGGGGTGGTTGTTGCCTCCGAGAGGTGCTCCGATGTTTTGGGTTTGGGCGACCACGGGTCAACCTTCGGAGGTGGTTTTCTAGCGTGTGTGGCGGGGATTACAACTCTTAAATGCATCATTGAAGAAAAAATCATCGATAACGTCTGCGAGGTCAGTAAGTTTGTAAAAGGAAAACTTGAAATGCTTTCTGCGGATGTTCCCCTTGTTACGGGCGTTCGGGGATACGGATTGATGCTTGCTGTTCAGCTTGAACTGGAGATCTCAAGGGAAGTTGTTCTTGAATGCCTGAAGCGTGGCATTCTTGTTAACGATGTTAATTCATCGAGCGTGAGGCTTCTTCCTCCTTTAAATATAAGTCTGGAAGAGATTTCTCATGGCCTTCGCATATTCATGGAGGTGTTAAAGGATTTTTCTCACGCCGATAACAGGTAATTGAAAGTAAGTAAGGCTGCCGGATGAAGAAAACAATCGCATTGGTGGAAATATAGAAGTGTGAGTAGACTTGTATTGTTTTAAAGATCGCAACAAATTGGCTGGCTAGGCCATGAAAGAAGGCTGATATGGTCAAAAACAGACTGAAAGGAAGCAATTTTCTCGATCTAACGTTTCTTACCGGGGAGGAACTCGAGGATTTAATAACGTTTGCGCTTAAACTGAAGCGCGAGGGCATGAAAGGGATAAAGCCGCTGAACGGAAAATCGATAGGGCTTTTGTTCGAAAAACCTTCAACGCGTACCCGTGTTTCTTTTGAGGTCGCAGTTCTCAGGCTCGGGGGTCATCCTTTATATCTCTCTGGGGGCGAACTTCAGTTAAAACGCGGGGAGACAATAGAAGACACGGGGAGAGTTCTTTCCCGTTATCTCGATGGTATCGTTTTCAGGACTTTCTCTCACGAAAGACTTGAAAGGCTTGCCAGAGTTTCAAGCGTTCCGGTAATCAATGCTCTCACTGATGAATGTCACCCATGCCAGGCTCTTGCAGACATGCTTACAATCCTTGAATACAGGGATGGTTTCGAGGGCCTTAAATTTGCCTATCTGGGTGATGGAAATAATGTGGCTCATTCACTCATGCGAGCCGGAACAAAGCTGGGCATGAACGTCTGGATTGCCACGCCTCCCGGTCACGAACCACGCAAAAAAATTGTTGACGAGTGCATGGAGTATTGCAGGACATACCACAGCTCGCTGACCGTTACCACAAAACCCAGAGAGGCAGCTAGCGCAGCTGATATCCTGTACACCGATGTCTGGGTAAGTATGGGCAAAGAAGAGGAATCAGAAATAAACCAAGCTCTTTTCAAGGACTTTCAGATTAACGATAAGATGATTTCGCTTGCTGGGGAAGATGTGATGGTAATGCACTGCCTTCCGGCAAACCGCGGTGAGGAGATTACTGATGATGTCCTCGACGGAAGTCATTCTGCTGTCTGGGATCAGGCAGAGAATCGACTTCACGCACAGATTGCCCTGCTCGACATGATATACGGCTGAGGTTTAGAGGCATGAAAAGAAAAAGGCAGGCAATTATTACTGAGAAAGTGCGCGAAGGATCCATAAAAAGCCAGCGCGAACTTATGGAAATCCTTGCATCGGAAGGCTTCAAGGTGAGCCAGACGACCGTTTCAAGGGACATGAAGGAACTCGGACTTGTTAAGGTCAGAAAAAAAAACGGGATCATCGCATACGCAGAGCCAGGTGGTATAACTGACAGTGCTAAAAGCGATCGCGCACTTGAAAGACTTGCGCCCCAGGTACTGCTGGACGCGGAGACAGCGTACAACCTTGTTGTCGTAAAGACTTCTCCCGGCAACGCTCAGGGGCTCGCGTGGGCTATAGATTCGGCGGGCATAGAGGGCATAGCGGGGACCGTCGCTGGAGATGACACAATAATCGTCGTTTGTTCGGAAGGTGTGAATAGCAAAGAGATCAAGAATGTTCTTCTCAGATATGCTGAACCGGAGAGGTGATTTGCTTGAATGGCAGCGTTCAGTCTGAAAGTGAAAAGAGAGTGGTCCTGGCTTATTCGGGTGGCCTTGACACAAGCGTTTTGATTAGATGGTTGATTGAGCAGATGGGGCTTGAGGTCATCGCCCTAACAGTGGATGTCGGACAGCCTGGTGACCTTCAAGCGATAAGACAGAAAGCGCTTGAGATTGGGGCTGTCGAAAGCGAACTCGTTGATGCACGAGATGAATTTGCTGAGGAATATATAGCGCCCGCCATACTTGCGAATGCTCTTTACCAGGGAAAATATCCACTGGCTACGGCTCTTGCCCGGCCCTTAATAGCCAAAATTCAGGTCGAGACTGCCCATCGGTACGGAGCGAAAAAAATCGCCCATGGCTGCACCGGCAAGGGTAACGACCAGGTGAGGTTTGAAGTTGCCGCAGCCGCGCTCGACCCATCGCTGGAAGTGCTCGCCCCGGTAAGGGAATGGTCTATGTCAAGGGAAGATGAGGTAGAGTATGCGAAATCCAGAGGAATTCCGGTTGAAATTACCGCGGGTTCTCCCTACAGCGTTGATGAGAATTTGTGGGGGAGATCGTGCGAATGCGGGGTATTAGAGGACCCCTGGGTGGAGCCGCCAGAGGACGCTTTTGCCTGGACATCATCTCCGCAGGAGGCTCCGGATAGCCCGGAATATATAGAGATAGGGTTTGAAAAAGGCATACCCTGCGCGCTTAACGGCGAGAGCTTGAGTCTTGTTGATCTTGTCTTAAAACTTAACTCTATTGGGGGTAGGCATGGAGTGGGGAGGATAGACGTGATCGAAGACAGAGTGGTTGGAATTAAGTCCCGTGAAATATACGAAGCTCCGGCTGCGGTGATATTGATAGAAGCTCACAGGACACTTGAACACCTTACGCTCACAAAAGACGCTTTATGGGGCAAAAGAAAACTGGAAGACGAATTTGCTCGCATGGCGTATGAAGGAATGTGGTTCAGTCCCTTCAATAAAGCCATACAGGCTTTCAACAGAGTTTTATCCGAAAGAGTAAGTGGCGCGGTGCGCGTGAAGCTTTACAGGGGAAATGCAGTAGTGGTTGGAAGGAGATCTCCTTCATCGCTTTACGACTATTCGCTTGCCACATACGACCGAGCTGATGCGTTTGACCATACCGCTGCCAGGGGTTTCATCAGCCTCTGGGGGCTTCAGATGAAATTATGGGCAAAGAGCGGAAAAGAGAAAGGAGAGTCTTCTTCATGAGGATGTGGGGGGGTAGATTTATCGGCAGCCCGGACCCTGCTTTTATGGCGTTTACCTCTTCGCTTCCATTTGACAGGCGCCTTTATGAGTACGACATAAGATGCTCAATGGCATGGGTTAATGGCCTTAAAAAAGCAAAATTATTAACGGAACAGGAAGAATCAAGCATACTCGCGGCGCTTTCCTCTGTTAAGAGGGAAATGGACGAAGGAGTTTTCAAGTTTATCGAAACTGATGAGGACATACACACCGCCATTGAGCGAAGGGTCAGGGAACTTATTGGTGATCTCGGGGGAAAGATGAGAACTGGAAGAAGCAGGAACGACCAGATCGCAACGGATATGCGCCTGTTTGTAATGGACGAGTGCAGGAAAATCATGCTGAAAATTCTTGATTTGTTAGAGGCTCTCGTTAATCTTTCCCGATCGAACCTGGACATCATTATCCCGGGGCATACTCACCTCCAGCAAGCTCAACCGGTCAGGCTTTCCCATTTTCTACTCGCTTTTGCCCAGATGCTAAAGCGGGATTTTTCCAGATTCGAAGAAGCTCGAAAGCGGGCTGATGTGCTTCCGCTCGGTTCCGGGGCATTTGCCGGAACGAGCATACCGGTGGATAGAGAATATATCGCCTGTTTGCTTGGTTTCTCAACCGTGTCCGATAACAGCGCTGACGCTGTTAGCGATAGGGATTTTGTGCTCGATGCTCTGTTCGCAGTATCGGTCGCGATGGTTCATTTGAGCCGTCTTGCCGAGCAGATAATTTTATGGTGTTCTGATGAGTTTGGTTTGCTCGAACTCGATGACGGGTGGTCTACCGGTTCAAGTCTGATGCCTCAAAAAAAGAACCCTGACGGAATGGAACTCGTTAGAGGAAAGGCGGGAAGGACAATAGGCGACATGGATTCTGTTCTGATATGCCTGAAAGCGCTTCCGCTTGCCTACAACAGGGATCTGCAGGAAGATAAAGAACCGCTTTTTGACGCTTTCGACACCCTTCGTGGTTCTCTTGAGGTTATGACCGGAACAGTGGCCACAATGCGGTTTGATCAAATGCGCGCCGCCGAATTGCTTAATGCGCCATTCATTACGGCGACTGATCTCGCGGAGTTTCTAGTTTATAAAGGGCTGGAGTTTCCTAAAGCCCATGAAATAGCGGGGGAAGTTGTTTCCTTCTGTATTACTGAGGGCAAGAGTCTTCTGGAGGTTTCGTTGGATGAGTTGAAAACGTTCTCGCCGCTTTTTGACGAAGCGGTCAGGGAATGCTTAACCCCTGAGGCTGCTGTCGAGCGTAAGCGGGTGAAAGGCGCAGGAAACCGGGATGAATGCCTGAGGCAGATAGAGATGCTTGAAAAGTTTATTAAAGAAGAGCGTGAAAGACTGTGCTAATATGCACTACAAAGAGGCTATAGATTTCTGGTTTTATTTAAGGCACAAATCCAGGTGATTTCTTATGCTTTGATTCGTTTAAAGGGGGCGTGTTCAGGTGGAAGTCAGAAAGGGCGTTATCGTTCCTCTCGGTTACGGAAAATATTTCCT
>JACVIW010000111.1 GCA_015711695.1 Candidatus Geohydrothermomicrobium daggyaiense | reverse complement strand
TCGATATTGTCAATCGCGACGAGTAGCCCTTCCAGTATATGGGCTCTTTCTTTTGCCTTATTAAGGTCAAACCTCGTTCGCCTCGTAACGACATCCTGTCTGTGTTGAACATATTTGATAATGATTTCCTTTAATGGAAGGGTCCGCGGAACGCCGTCAACAAGAGCAAGCATGATTATGCCAAAAGAAACCTGCATCTGCGTATGCTTGTACAGCTGGTTCAAAACCACGTCGGGCTCAATGTCCTTCCTTAACTCGATAACAAGCCTCATTCCACTCCGGTCGGACTCGTCTCGAAGGTCAGATATCCCGGCGATCGCCTTGCTCCGAACCAGCTCGGCTATTTTTTCCGCCAGCTTCGCCTTGTTCACCTGGTAAGGGATCTCGGTCACGACAATTCTCGATTTGGCCTTGAGCTGTTCGATGTGCGCCCGCGCTCTAACCTGAATTATGCCCTTGCCAGTCTGATACGCCTCGCGTATTCCCTCGGTTCCAAGGATAAGCCCGCCTGTGGGGAAGTCAGGGCCTTTTATGAATTGCAGCATCTCATCAAGTTCTATGTCAGGGTTTTCGAGAAACTGGATTATAGCGTCAGCGACCTCAACGAGATTGTGGGGAGGGATATTAGTTGCCATTCCCACCGCGATGCCGCTCGAGCCATTAATCAGAAGGTTTGGCAACTTTCCTGGGAGAACCACGGGCTCCGTCATAGACCCATCGTAATTTGGAACAAAATCAACCGTATCTTTTCTTATGTCATCAAGAAGCTCAACGGCAATAGGGGATAGCCTCGCCTCCGTATACCTCATTGCCGCCGCGTT
This sequence comes from Candidatus Geohydrothermomicrobium daggyaiense, assembly GCA_015711695.1. Taxonomy (GTDB): domain Bacteria; phylum Actinomycetota; class Geothermincolia; order Fen-727; family JACVIW01; genus Geohydrothermomicrobium; species Geohydrothermomicrobium daggyaiense. Next base: position 6,748 of record JACVIW010000111.1, on the reverse strand, counting down.
ATCCCCATCAACCGACCCGAAGTTTCCATGCCCGTCAATTAACTCATACCGTGAGGAAAAATCCTGCGCCATTCGCACAAGGGCGTCGTAAACGGCAGCGTCACCGTGAGGGTGATAACGTCCCATTACATCTCCAACAACCCGGGCGCATTTTCTGTGCGGATTGTTTGGCGTTAGGCCCGACTCATACATACTGTAAAGGATTCGTCTATGGACAGGTTTGAGCCCATCCCTGACATCCGGAAGTGCTCTGCCCACAATTACGCTCATGGCGTAATCAAGATAGGAGCGCTGTATCTCCTCCTCGAGCTCTGTTGTCTCCACTCTGCCGCGACCATATTCCAATATCAACACTCCCTTTATTCTTGATTCGTCAATCCTGGCGAGTTGCTTAAGCGAACGGATGAGCGCCGGGATTATACGTCAAGGAATCTCACGTTCCTGGCGTGCTTTTGAATGAAGTGTCTCCTGTTCTCAACATCTGAGCCCATCAGAATACTGAATATCCTGTCTGCGGCAACGGCGTCCTCGATGGTTATCTTCAGGAGGTTCCTGCGATCAGGGTCCATGGTGGTCTCCCACAATTGATCGGGGTTCATTTCACCAAGCCCTTTAAACCTCTGTATAACAGCCTTCTTACCGTCGTTTTCCCTCAAAATTCTGTCTAACTCCTCTTCGGAATATGCATATACATGCTCTTTACCAAATGTGACTCTGTAGAGCGGCGGTTGGGCGATATATACATACCCGCTTTCAATGAGATCAGGCATGTATCGATAAAAGAACGTCAGCAGTAGTGTCCTGATGTGAGCGCCGTCGACGTCCGCGTCTGTCATGATGATTGCCTTGCCGTACCTTGCTTTGCTTATATCGAAATCATCCCTGACGTTTGTGCCGATAGCGGTAATAAGCGCCTGTATTTCCTGCGAACCGAAGACTTTGTTCGGGGTTGCCTTCTCGACGTTCAGTATTTTGCCTCTCAGGGGGAGAATCGCTTGAAAGCTTCTATCGCGAGCCTGTTTCGCTGAGCCGCCAGCCGAGTCACCCTCAACGATGAATATCTCACACACCTCCGGGTCCCTTACCGAACAATCGGCGAGTTTCCCGGGCAGAGATGTGCTCTCGAGTATGCTCTGCTTGCGCACAAGCTCCCTCGCCTGTCGGGCGGCGTTTCTCGCCCTCATTGCAGTGAGAGCCTTGTTGACAATACTCCGCGCTTCTCCCGGATTTTCCTCCAGAAATTCGGCAAGTTTGATATTAACAGTGGATTCAACGAAGCCTTTCACGTCCGGATTCCCGAGCCTCGTTTTTGTCTGACCTTCGAACTGGGGTTCTCTTATCTTCAAATTTACTACCGCCGTAAGCCCTTCTCTTACGTCCTCGCCGCTCAGGCCTCCGTTTTTATCCTTTATAAGGTTGTTGTTCCTTGCCTACTCGTTTATTGTGCGCGTGAGTGCCGCCTTGAAGCCTATAAGATGAGTCCCTCCCTGGTGGGTGTTTATGTTGTTAGCGAATGTGAAAACGTTTTCAAGATAACCGCTATTGTATTGGATGGCTATTTCAACCTCGGCATCATCCCTGTAGCCTTTAATATGGATAATCTTTTTATGGATTGCCTCTTTGGAAGAGTTCAGGAACCTGACGAAATCAACTATTCCGCCGCTGTATTTGTATCTCTCAACCAGGGGTTCGCCGTCCGTCCTTCTGTCTTCAAGAAGGATTTCCAGCCCCGCGTTTAGATATGCGACTTCTCTCATTCTCTGGCTTAACGTCTCGAACTTGAAATCAAGCTCCTCAAATATCTCCGGATCGGGCTTAAATCGAACCACCGTACCCGTTTGCCGCGTTGCGCCAACATTTTCCAGACCCGTAACAGGTTTACCCCTTTCATACCGCTGCCAGTACCTCCGACCATTGCGACCAACCTCAACTTCGAGCCATTCTGAAAGCGCGTTGACAACGGAGACACCAACCCCGTGAAGCCCTCCGGCTACTTTGTACACGCCAGTACCAAACTTACCACCAGCGTGAAGCTTGGTCATAACAACTTCCACTGCCGACTTCTTGAATTGCTGGATCTCGCCAACGGGTATACCCCTCCCATTGTCGCAGACTGTAACCGAGCCGTCTTTCTCGAGGACTACGTGGATCTTTGTGCAAAAGCCCGCCATCGCCTCGTCTATGCTGTTGTCAACAACTTCATAAACCAGGTGGTGAAGCCCCCTGAGCCCGGTCGATCCAATGTACATCCCGGGCCTTTTTCTTACGGCCTCAATATCTTCGAAAACTTCTATGCTCTCAGCCTCATAGTAGTTAGCATTATCTTCTTTCGCCAAGACAAACACCTCGCCGATGACATAAAAATACCCGTATTTTTACCTGGCATTCCCGGTTTAAAACGAACGAACCGAGGGAAATTTCTTCATATAAATTATACCATTAGGTGTTTCAGAAAACGCATTATTTACGTAAAAAATCGCCCTACAAGAGCTTTCCTTAGCCCTTATTGCTCGGTTTGCTTAATCATGACTACAACGATTGCTTTTCTGTTTCGTTTCTTCCCTCCTAGAAATTTAACGGAAGGCATCTCGCTCTCGCCCCGATATATTTTTCTCCTCTGCACCAAGCTAACCTTTAGACTTCTCGGCCGCGAGCATCACTCACTTTTACCCACGTCCACCTTCCCGCTTAGGACCCTTATTTTTTCGACGACACCTTTCCCTAAAGTCGCGTCTATAGCCGCGCGGACGCTTTGAGCGGACGCAGAAAACTCACTCGCCCAGGCTGGGCCGTCAGCCACAACTGTCAGCGTCTTTTTCCTTAACCTCGAAGGACGGCTATGACGTGCAAGCCTCTCCCCAGCAATTCCTTCCCAGAAATATCTAAGGTATTCGATCGTAGCTTTGCCCTCTCGCCGGCCAGGGAAGCGCGATTTCCTGATTATGTCCCCGATTCTTTCGACTTCACCCAACACGAGCCGTGCCTCTCTCAACTTCAATTACCCTCGAAATAGGGAATTCGCAAGCCCTGTCCAAACTGGTATCCGTGATAAAGACCTGTTCCACAAAAAAGCTGCTTCGAGCGAATCTTTTCACCCTGCCACTGTCCAGCTCGGACATCACATCATCAAGTAAGAGAACTGGCTTTTCGCCTGTTTTGTCGAATATGTATCTGGCTTCAGCCGTCCTAAGGCAGTACGCTGCGGTTCTTCTCTCTCCTTGCGACATGAACCGCCTTGCGTCTTTTCCTGATACCATAAGGATGAAGTCATCCCTGTGCGGCCCAATTGTTGTGCACCGCGCTTTAACGTCCTCTTGAATATTTTTATTCAGCGAGTTTAGAAATGCTTCCTTGCTCACAGCCATGGTCTCCTCCCAGCTCTGCCTCGCAACCGAAGAGGCATAGGATATAGAGATATCCTGTTCAGCTCCCGAAAGGATTGCGTACTCTTTTCGCAAGACCTGCTCCGCAAGTAATAGAAAATCCCGCCTTTTCTCCATCAGGTAAGTCCCGCATTCTGCCAGCGCAATGTTCCATGGCTCCAAGGCTGCGCTGAGCGCGTTGCCCCGTATTTCCCACTTCGATAGTACCGCGTTTCTTTGGAGAAGTGCGCGCTTGTACGCTAATTTTTTGGTCACGTAGACAGGGTCAACAAGCTCAATTGTGGAGTCTAAGAAAGATCGTCGCAGGTATGGTTCGCCCGATATCAGATTAATATCCTCTGGTGAAAACATCACCGCCTTCAGAATCCCCCTGACAGCCGAAACGCTTTCTTTTTCGGATCCATCAAGAATTATCTTTCTTACTCCCCGCCCAAACATTGCGCTGATTTTCACTTTTCTCACCGAGGAGCATATTACTGCTCCAACGGCAAAATATGGCTGTCCCTGTTGAACAAGATCAGTTATTTTCGAGAAAGGGCGGCCTCTAAAGCGGGAAATAAAAAAGAGCCCCTCTAGAAGGTTTGTTTTGCCCTGCCCGTTTTGACCAATTACGAGATTAACACCTTCTCCCAGGTCGAGGGTTATTTCTCTGTAGTTTCTGAAATTTACGAGGTGCAGCCTCTCTACGTACAACTGTCAACGAAGCCTCATAGGCATAAGTATATACGTGTAAGAACTTTCGCCAGGAGCTCGTATGATCCCGGGCTTCTGGGGATCATCCAGACCTATTTCTACCTCGTCTCCTTCAACGGCGGAAATGCCGTCAAGCAGATAAAATCCGTTAAAACCGACTTCCATTTGGGCGCCCTTAACCTGTACAGCGACCGTCTCACTCGACTCGCCTACATCTGGTGTCTCCGCTTTTATGATCAAGGTGTCCCCTTCTATAGTCACCCTGAGATTATGACCAAGAATCAGCGCCCGCTTAACAGCGGCAACAAGGTCAGACTTTTGTCCCACTACCACCGTTTTTTCACCCTTAGGAATAAGTTGCTTGTACCGTGGAAACTGGCCTTCAATCATAATGCTTCTAACCGTCATGTTGTCTACTCGAAACATCGCCTGTCTTTCATAAATTCTTGCCTGGATTGTGTCGCCGTGCCCTGAAGCGATCCTCGCGACTTCAGTAAGTGATTTTGTCGGTATAATACAGTCTTCCCATGCATTCAGGTTGCCCTGAACTTCGAATTCTGCCCATGCCAATCTGTAGCTGTCAGTAGCCACAATCCTCATCTTTCCTTCCTTTGTGTTTTTTTCAACCAGGGAACCCGTTAGCACAGGCCTTTTGTCGTCATTAGAAGATGCTCGAGAGGTTTGAGAGACTGCAGTCTGAAACTCCCGGCTTCCAACGCTAAAAGCTTCCTCTCCTTCCCAGTCAGGAATTGCAGGAAAATCCTCCGGGGACATTGTTTTTATAGTAAAAGTGCCACGATCTGACCAGATAGTTAAAGCTTTCTCGCTACTCTCCAAATAAATCACTCCCTCAGGCATGTTTTTTACTATTTCCCCAATTAATCTCCCCGATGCTACCACAGAACCTTCCGATTCGACGTTGGCATTCGCACTCGCTTTAATTGCGAGTTCAAGATCCGTGGCACAAACAGAGAAAGTATCATTGTTTGCGGCAAGGAGTACTCCTGAAAGAATCGGCATTGTCACTCTCGCGGATACTGCTCTTAATGCTGTCTGAATGAGGTTGTTGAGTTTTTCTCTTTCGCAGGATACTTTCATTTCAATTCCCCCTGTGGTTATACCGGATAGCAGAAATTATATACCAAACTCAGGTGTGGAAAAGTGCGTGAGGGGAGAAGAAGATATATTCTTATTTGTATTAGGAGTAGGGAATGTGGAAATCTTGAAAACTGGAGAAAAAACGTTCTTGGCGGCTACGGAACGCGATTTTTAGTAGGGTAAGGTGTGTTAATACGGTGTTGATAAAGCTGGGAAAATAAAGGAAATTTTCAATCCAAAAAAAGTAAAGGGCTCCCGGATTCTTTATATGTGTTAATAGAAGTTAAAAAAGTTATTGTTCAGCATTAGTGAAAAAGCTATCCACAGGCTTACCGGTCAGCTTGCTGGGAGAGTTGAAAAAATGAGAATCAAGCCTTAAGCGCAGCACGCCCTGTTTATTTTGTTAGTTAATTCATTGACTTCGTGAAGGATATCCTTGCTTTCCTTAATCATGTCCTCAACTTTCTTACATGAGTGGAGGACGGTGCTGTGGTCTCTCCCACCGAAACTGGATCCTATGGATATGAGCGTCTCATTGGTGAGATCTCTACAAAGGTACATCGCCACCTGCCGTGCGTGGACGAGATTTCTTGAGCGGCTGGTGCCGATAAGCTCCCCACGTGAGATTCCGTAATAATCGGAAACGAGATTTTGTATTAATTCGATCGTTGGCAATAGCCTGCTCTCAGTCTCAGGAACCTGGTCTTTTAAAACTTCCTGTACCATCGCAAGATCAATCTTTGTTCCATAAAGCCTTGCGGAAGCGACCACGCGTAGAAATAGGCCTTCGAGGGTACGGATATTTGACTCGACCTTTGAGGCGATGTAGAGCATCGCGTCATCCGGTATTTCAACGCCTTCCGCTTTTGATTTCATCCAGAGAATCGCAACCCTTGTTTCAAGGTCAGGTGGAGCGATATCAACGTTCAGACCACCCTCAAATCGTGATTGGATGCGGTCTGAAAGATGAGGGATTTCTCGCGGCGGTCTGTCACTAGACAGAACGATATGACTGTTAGAAGAGTAAAGAAGATTGAATATGTCGAAGAACTTGTGCTGTGTTGCATCCGTTCCTCCTAGAGCCTGGATGTCGTCGAAAAGAACGATTTTGTTTTGTATGTATTTATGGTCGAAGGCGCTCCTGTCTTTCTTGAGAGTGATCGTTTTTATGAATTCATCTATAAAAGTTGAGGTCTGCACGTATTTTACGCGTATGAGGGGGTTAAGTCTCTTGGCGTAATCCTCTATTGCCAAGAGGAGATGAGTCTTACCCAAACCTGTCCCTCCGTATATGAATAGGGGGTTATAGTTCTGGCCCGGAGCTTCGGCAACCATTAAAGACGCGTAATAAGCAAATCTATTCCCTTTGCCCACTACAAAGTTCTCAAACGTATACCTCTTTGGGGTTGGCTTCTCAGGAAGCAGCGGAGTACGCCTTATCTCAGAGTAAATTCTGCCTTCCTCTTCAGGAGGAAAGTCTGGAACGGTTGCTTCCCTGTTACAGTTTTCGGGATTAACAGTAAAATCCTCTGGCGAGACAACAAATTCAAGATCGATTTCTTTCCCGGAAAACC
>JACVIW010000110.1 GCA_015711695.1 Candidatus Geohydrothermomicrobium daggyaiense | reverse complement strand
CAAAAACACACAATAAATGCTATATGAATATGCGGTAGGAAAATATGCGCCACCGAGGCTTGTTTCCGTCGCTATCCAGATTTTATTCATGTAAAATTACACAAACTAGCAAACATTAACCGGAGGAGCTTATCCTGACTTACCTTTAATCCGATCCTGTCGCCATTTGTCAACTCTGCAATCCATTAACCCTTAAAACAGAAACCCTTTCTGCTGTAGTGGTGTTAAAATGATGCGAGAAGTTTCATTCCGCGCAGAAGGAGGACTTGAAATTGCGAGATGTTTTGATAGTTGGAGGGGGACCCGCGGGTCTTACAGCTGGAATATACCTTTGCCGCGCGCGTATTTCCTCAACTTTGCTGGAGCGCCAGATCGTTGGCGGTCAGGCAATGCTCTCGCCCTTAATCGAGAACTATCCAGGCTTTCCCGAAGGAATCGAAGGCGCGGAACTCATGGAAAGAATGAAAAAACAGGCGGAGAATTTCGGTCTCGAAATAATTGCTTTCTCAGGCGTGGACAGGCTAGTTGTTGAAGAAAACAAGAAGGTCGCATTTTCAGGCGATCAATCATTTGAAGCCAGGGCAGTAATAATCGCCGCCGGGAGATCGCCGAAAAAACTTGGAATCCCGGGCGAAGAGGAATTCACTGGTCGCGGTGTTTCTTACTGCGCAACATGCGACGCTCCCCTTTTTCGCGATCGAAGGATTTTGGTGGTGGGCGGAGGTGACGCCGCGATAGAGGAAAGCCTTCACCTCGCATCATTCGCAAGCATTGTTACGGTTGTTCACCGAAGATCGGAACTTCGCGCGTCCGACTACCTCGTTGAACGGGCGAAAGCGAACCCGAAAATAAACTTCCTTTTCAATAGCGAACTGCTGGAACTAAAAGGAGAGGGCGTCCTCAAATCGGCTGTGGTGCTTAACAACATAACAGGCGAAAAGCAGGAAATTCCCGTGTCCGGGGTCTTTCTATATGTTGGAAACGTTCCCAACACGGATTTCCTGCCACCAGAAATAGAACTTGACGAAAACGGCTATATAAAAACCGATAGCAGGCTCGAGACAAAAGTGCAGGGTGTGTCCGGGGCCGGTGACATAAGGTCGGGTAATCGGAAACAGGTCATATGCGCGGCAGCTGAAGGGGCCATCGCCGCAATGAATGCCCAGAGATATCTCGAGTCAACAGGCGCCCGAAAACCATACGAAGGAGGGAGCGATTGATTATCGCAGTAGTTGACGGAATGGGAGGAAGCATAGGAACTCAGATCGTATTGCTCCTTCGCCAATCACTACCGGAGGAAGCAGAGATAATTGCACTCGGAACGAACGCTATAGCGACTGGAAACATGATGAAGGCAAAAGCCACCCGCGGGGCAACAGGCGAAAACGCGATAGCTTGCTCAATAGGCGAGGCTGAAATTGTCATGGGTTCGCTTTCAATTGTTGTCCCGAACTCAATGATGGGAGAGGTGACCCCCCTGATCGCGACCGCGATAGCATCCTCGCGCGCAAGGAAGATTCTGCTTCCCCTCTCAAATCCACCGATCGATGTCCTTGGCACCGTTAAAAAGCCTCTCCAGCAGCTCATAAGGGAAGCGATTGACATGGTAAAGGAGCATTACGGGCTGCCAGTTGAAAAGGAGGAATCATAAGATGTGTGAAGCAATAGTTTTCGTTGTTAAAGACGGCGAAAAAGAAGTCATTATGGAAAACGTGGTAACTCTTCACCCCGAAGGCGAAAAAATACTGCTCACGGACCTTTTCGGAGAACAGAGGCTCATCACCGCTAAAATAGAACGCGTTGATTTGATTGGTCACGAAATAATACTGCGCAAAAAGGATTGACTCAACTTAAATCAACCTGAAAAATTCTTTCTTTTGAGAATCCCGCGTTTTGTTCTAAAGGAACTCGCCCGAAAAGTAGCTGAATTTTAGGCCGCAAAGAAACTACCCATCGCCTCAAAACGTGCGCCCTGCCTATGGTTGACAGAATTACTTGTTTTTTTCACCTGCCTATGATAGAAAAATCGCGGTCAAGAAGACCAACATGTGCGAATCGAATCACCACTGTCAGTGAAAAAATAAATAAGCTAGAAAACTCAAGACCACGAAGGTCGGATATGGTTTGAAGGCCAGCTTTCGTGGTTTTTGCTATTTAAAGGGGGTGCGCAGCATGCATATACCCGACGGGTTTCTCGACGCAAAAACGTCAGTGGCAACTTACATCGCATCAGCAGGCACTGTTGGTTACGCTTTATACAAAGCGAAAGAGGAGCTCGATGAGAAAAAAATCCCTGTTCTCGGAATCACTGCGGCTTTCATATTTGCCGCTCAGATGCTTAACTTCCCCGTGGCAGGAGGAACAAGCGGTCATTTTCTGGGCGCGATTCTTGCTATGACGCTCCTCGGTCCATACTCGGGATTCCTCGTTATGTCGGTCGTGCTTCTCGTTCAGTGCTTGTTTTTCGCTGACGGAGGCTTGACCGCGCTCGGGGCAAACATTTTCAACATGGGAATTATCGGCGGTTTCCTTTCGTTTTATCTTTTGACCCTGGTAAAGAAACCCCTGGGACGCTTTGGGGAGCGTAAATCCCTTTTGTTCTCGGCAGCGCTTTTTTCCTGGTTCTCCATCATCATAGCCTCTGCGGCGTGCGCCATTGAACTGGCAATATCCAAAACAGTGTCTTTCGGGATAGTTCTACCTGCAATGGTTGGCGTTCACAGCATCATCGGCATAGGTGAAGCCATCATAACCGTAATTGTCTTGACCGTCGTCATCGAGGTAAGGCCCGATCTTGTAGCATCTTTCAAAAGTGCGCCATCGCTTCCGTACGGGGGTGAGGGGGTGGTTTGATTGTCGGAAACATCTAAGATGTCAAGAAAGCAAAGGATAGGTCTCGGCGCGTTTGTCGCTATCGCTTTTGCCGTTGCGCTGATACTGGGGATATTCATTTCACCTTTCGCGAGCGAAAGTCCCGATGGCCTGGAGCGCGTCGCAGAGGACAAGGGTTTTATCCAGAAAGCTGAAGAAACCGAGCAAGTATGGAAACATTCCCCTATTCCTGACTATGAATTTCCTAAGGTCAAAAACGCAAGGATCGCAACAGGACTTTCCGGTCTAATCGGAACCATAATTACGGTGGCAGTAGCGGTAGCGGTAGGTCTGATACCTCTTGCCATAAGGAAATCGAGGAAGCGCTCCGGTACAATTAGTACCGATGAAACATGACTTTATAGACAGGTACAGCAGACTCGAAAGTCCGGTTCACTCAATTGAGCCGAGGGCAAAGGCATTAGCAATTTTTGCGCTAATAGTTATATGCGTCTCAACACCACCGCAGGCGTGGTGGTGTTTCCTTGTTTATGTCGGAATTCTAGCCGTTATCGCAACGGCTTCAAGAGTCCCCTTTTCATACCTTCTATCAAGAGCGCTTGTTGTTCTTCCCTTTATTTTGACAGTGGCAGTGTTCACCCCATTCACGAAAAGTGGCGAAATCGTCCTGAGAGTCGGGTTTCTGAAAATTTCAAAGGAGGGACTCATTATATTATGGAACGCTGCGGTGAAATCGCTAATTTCGGTCACCGCGCTTATCATCCTCTCGTCTACAACACCGTTTCCAGACCTGATGCGGGCGCTCGAAAGACTGAAATTTCCGAAGTTTTTCACCACTGTCGCATCATTTATGTATCGCTATGTTTTTATCATTGTGGACGAAGCAGAGCGAATGAAACTGGCGCGCGATTCACGAAATTTCCGCGGAAGATGGATCTGGCAGGCAAAAACCGTAGGACATATGATAGCTTCGCTGTTCATCAGAAGTCATATGCGAGGAGAAAGAGTTTATCAGGCAATGTGCTCCCGGGGATTTGAGGGTAGTTTCCCTCGCTGGAATGATCCTGAAATGAGGTTAGCTGATGTTTTATTCCTTGCACTAGTAACCCTGGCAGCGTTATCTGCACGGGTCTCTCTACTGTGGCATTAGAAAATCTCTTATCTTCCCAATTGCCAGGTTTGATTTGGTTGGTCGCAGCAGTGTTAGTATTATAAGGTAGAAGTCTGGCAAATATCAGTATGTGGTTTTTCAATAAACGAGTAACGGCGAATTAACTGTAAGCTTGATCTGCAAACGAGCTTTTAATGGAAAAAAGTTGGAAGTCATACCGCTTGACAGGGAAGTCGCAATAAGGATTGAGAATCTATCCTACACATACCCTGATGGCACTAAAGCCTTAGATGGGATAAATCTGCTCGTGAGGAAGGGAGAGTCAGTAGCCCTGATGGGCCCAAATGGCGCCGGGAAATCAACCCTCATCCTGCACCTCAATGGAATACTTATAGGAGACGGAAAGGTCGAAATACACGGTCTAGAAGTAAACAAGAAGAATATTCGCAAGATAAGGAGCATTGTCGGGCTCGTTTTCCAGGACCCTGATGATCAGCTGTTTTCCTCAATGGTAAAGGAAGATGTTGCCTTTGGACCGCTGAACATGGGGATTCCACCTGACCTTCTTGAGTTCTCCGTAAAGAGGGCACTTGAATGGGTTGGAATGTCCGGGTCAGAAAACAGGTCCCCACACCACTTAAGTATTGGGGAAAAGAAACGCATCTCTATAGCCACCGTTCTTGCCATGGAACCTGAAATTCTTGCCCTTGATGAACCAGGCGCTAATCTCGATCCGAGGGGAAGAAGAGAAATTTCAGAACTTCTGAAAACTTTCAAAACAACAAAAATTGTAGTGACCCACGAACTTAACATGGCAGCGGAAATCTGCAGCCGCGCTGTCATTCTATCGTCTGGGAGAATTGTTGCTGACGGACCGGTTGCTGACATCCTTTCTGATAAGAAATTGCTTTTGAGCGCGGGGCTTCTGTAAAAGCCCACTCACTTGCCTGAATGAAAAAAAACTTCAATTTGTCCAGCATAAAAATCAACATGTGAAACCAGATAAGCCTTTGTGGGTTTATGGTTTTTAACTCTCGCGAAACGCCTCATGTATCCATTAAGCTAAGCCCCCGTGCGTTTATTAGCCTGGACCTTTACCGAACGGCCGTGAAAAAACCGGACATGAGCACGGTGAGGCCGTTCTCCTGCCAAACGGAAATCAATGCATGAGATCAAGTGTAAGCGGACAGCGACACTAAACACACATGTCTCTATCCGTTTCACCTAATGCAAGATGTAATCGGTGGATAAGTAGCAGATAAGGGTAAGGAGCACAGGGTAGAGAATGGATGCCAACCAGCTGAAAAATAAATTGAGAAGGGAATTGCAAAGTACCCAACGTAACATATGCCGGAAGTGAAAGGCGGGATCCACGTGAGACCGGGATTTGTATTAAATAACCAGGGCGCGCCGTCGACTCTTCCTCCTTAGAGGTTTATTGATTTGCATGATGTTCATGCCTGCGCTTTTGTTTCTCCACAAGTCCGCTTTAATATAAAGGATCCTCATCGAGCCTGGAGTATTCACGAATTTAAGGGGAGGGCAGGTGGGATAGGCGGGCGGGTAGGCGCTGCTGAGGCTTTTGCAGGTATATTTCCTCCTACCCCACCTAAGGAAATTCGATGAGCCGTTTTTGCCAGCATTCGCTGATATAACCGGAAAGGAGTAGCCTATCCCGGTTTTTTCGCGCGCCGGACAGCTCTTATTCCTTTTTTCGTCTTTGAGATGGCAATTGAAGATACCTCATTATGTGAAAAAGCACTTGATATGGTGTGATGAACCTATCCCCCAATCGGGTGATCAAATGGGGTTCAGCAGCAAATCGAAAGAAATGTACAATGTGAACCGAGAACTTTTAAGGGCAACTTCACGAAGGACTGAAGAGAGATGCATAAGTATTGAATGTGGCGAATATATTTGAAAAATAAAAATAAAAGACGGCGATTTCGCGTCACCGTTATTTTTTATTATAACATGTTTAACTTTGATGTCAAACAATCCAAGCAAATCTCAAATTTCTATCAGCTCAGCACTATATCTTGTAGTTAGCCCGAAAACACCCCTAAAAAGACCACAATATGTGCGAGATAAAGAAATCAAGGATAATTAGAATCACCAAAAATTTTTCCGCAGTCTGAATCTGGTGCCAGGCACTGTTCTACGTAAAATGGTTACGGGTTGCTCGATTTTTATATCTGTTTATGCACGTTTAGAAGGAATTTCCCGGCAGCATGTTCTTACGAAAATCAACCAAAAACCGTATTCCGGTGATAGAAATCACATTACGGTTATTTTTGAATTTTTGCCTTTGAATTTTTAGGGCTTTAGGGGCTGCACTGCCCCAGCGCATCCAGTATGAATCATCAATGACTTTTGATATCCTCGAGAATCACAGGCACGTTTATTGCGTGAAAACCGACATGCAAGTCTATTGGGGAGGTCATTGTCTTGTATATGATCAATAATCAATATCCTGAAGAATCCGTCGGAAGAATCATGTCAACAAAGGTTTTGACCTCAAAAGAAGACGACACTCTCGAAAGCGTTTTCGAAGCAGTCCGCAAGAGCGCGTGGGATGACATACAGCACGTTTATGTCCTTGACGATAATCGAAAACTCCTCGGAGTTGTAAATCTTTCAAATTTTTCGGAAGCACAACTCTCTTCAACAATGAGAGAACACATGGAAAGACCAAAAATCACCGTTAACCCTGGCGCAGATCAGGAAAAAGTTGTTTTCCTGGCAATTGAGTACGATGTGACCTGCGTACCGGTTGTAAGCCAGGATGGATCTTTTCTGGGAGCTGTAATAGCAGGAAAAATAATCGATATCATGCACCAGGAGCACCTTGAAGATGCTCTTATAGGTTCTGGAATACACGGTCGCAGTGCCAGCATTTTGAGACTCGCAACATCAAGGTACATGGAAGTTGTAAAGTCGCGCGCTCCCTGGCTTATCTTCGGATCTGTTGTTGGTCTTTTGCTCGGTTATATCGGGAGCAGGTTCGAAAGCACTCTCTCGAAAAACGTCGCTGTTGCTTTCTTTGTCCCGGTTATCGCATACATAGCGGATTCCGTTGGAACGCAGGCGGAAGCTATCGCGGTTCGCGCGCTCGCGATTCAGCGTATCAAAATCTCACGTTACCTTTTGCGAGAATTGGCTGTTGGCTTGATTCTTGGAACAATGCTTGGCGTCCTCGGGTGCGCTGGAGCATTTGTAGTAACCAGCTCATACAGAATAGCACTTACCCTCGGTCTTTCACTGTTCGCGGCAAGTACAATCGCTTCCGTTCTTGCATCAGTTATACCTATAACCTTGAAGTCTTTAGAAAGAGACCCAGCGCTCGGCAGCGGACCGCTTGCAACGGCAATCCAGGATGTAGTGAGTGTTATCATCTACTTCATCTTTGCAATGATAATTGTTTGAGAATTTTCTGAGCAGAAACTCTAACTTCCGTAATCCGGTGCCATGCACCACTTTAACAGCTAATTTCAGTCCCCATCAGACTGTTAGGCGCTCTTGCGTCGCGCGGGGACCCCCCGTGGGTTCTCACCCACCCCACGCGACATAAGCGGGGATGATATTTCTCACATGGTTTTCTATCGGAATCCTGGAAGGGTCTGGAACTTACTTGCCAT